>CAJWBT010000007.1 GCA_913020235.1 uncultured Chloroflexota bacterium | reverse complement strand
CGTACGAGTTGCTGGTGGCGCCGCTGCCCAGGGCCGTCATCATGGCCAGGACCGATGGGGCGTGGCACAGCCGGGCGCAGTGGTCGACGTTGTTGGTCTGCATCAACAACCGGGCGAACTTCTGCTGGATGTAGGCGTCCTCGTTGGTGGTCTTGGCAGAGCAGAACGATGCAAACGAGTCGTCCCGGTACTGGACCAGGCGTTCCGCCACGTAGTCCAAAGCCTCGTCCCAGGAGGCGGGCTTCAGGTCTCCGTTTACCCTGATGAGGGGAGTGGTGAGCCTGTCCTCATGGTTGACAAAGCCGTATCCGTAGCGGCCTTTCACGCAAAGCTGGCCCTGGCTGGACTGGTTGTCGGGGTCGCCTCGGGAGGCGACGACCTCGTTGCCTCTGACCCCCAGGTAGATGCCGCAGCCGACGCCGCAGTAGGGACAGACGGTGCTGACCTCCCGGGTGGGTTGCCGGCGCTCCTTGGGAACCAGGGCCCCCACCGGACATCTGACCACGCATTCGCCACAGGACACACACCTGGAGTCTATAAGGGGTTTGTTGGCGAAGACGCTGATGGTGGTGTCGTAACCTCGAAACGCGTAGTCGATGGCGTGGACCCCGACGATCTCGTCGCAGGTGCGCACACAGATACCGCAGAGCACACATTTGCCCGGGTCGAAGTCGAAGAAGGGATTGGAGGTATCAACCGGGAGGGGCTCGGCCGGACGCCTCAGGCGGGCCATCCGCTCCGGCGTAATGCCGACGTAGGCAGCGACCCGCTGCAGGCCGCAGTTGTTGTTCGCGGCGCAGGTGAGGCACTCTCCCCGGTCGTTCGCGACAAGCAGCTCCACCGAGACGCGGCGAGTTCTCTCCGCCTCCGGGCTCACCGTGTTGACGACAAGGCCCGGCTCAACCGGGGCCAGGCAGGAAGCGACCAGTCCCCTTCCCTCGATCTCGACCATGCATAACCGGCATGCGCCGACCGGCTTCAAGTCCGGGTGGTGGCAAAGACCGGGGATGTAGATGCCGTTCCGGAGCGCCGCGTCCATTACAGTCATGCCTTCGGAAGCCGAGACCTTCAGGCCGTCAATAATAAGGGTGGCCTCAACCATCAGCTCTCGCCTCCGACAAGCTCTTGGGCAATCTGTTGGGCCGCAACCAACTGACCGGTGAGGACCTCCACGGCGTTGACCTTGGGAGGGCATACGTCAAAACAGCTTCCGCACTTGGTGCACTTGGACTGGTCTATGACGTGCAGCTTCTTGAACTCACCCGTGATCGCCTCGGAGGAGCACGCCTTGAAGCACAGCAGGCAGCCGACGCACGCTTCGGTTATGTTGTAGGAGAGGAGTTCCGTGCACACCTTGGCCGGACAGCGTCTCTCGTTGATGTGTGCCTCATACTCATCCCGGAAATACCGGATTGTCGTGAGCACCGGGTTCGGCGCGGTCTGCCCGAGCCCGCACAGGGAGCCGGTTTTGACCCCTTCTCCCAACTCCACGAGCAGGTCGATGTCCTCCGGGGAGCCCTTCCCCTGGGTTATGTCTTCCAGGATTTGCAGCATCTGCTTGGTGCCGAGACGGCAGGGCACACATTTCCCGCAGGATTCCTTCTGCGTAAAGTCCACGAAATAGCGGGCAACGTCGACCATACAGGTGTCTTCATCCATCACCACCATGCCTCCGGAGCCCATGATGGTTCCGGCCGACGTGAGAGAATCGTAATCCACCGGTATGTCGATCATGCTGGCTGGAACACATCCGCCCGAGGGACCACCCGTCTGAACGGCCTTCAGCTGTTTGTCTCCAAGAATCCCTCCCCCGATATCGTAGACTATCTCGCGCAAGGTGATGCCCAGGGGCACCTCGACGAGGCCCGAGAGTTTCACTTTGCCGACCAGGGCGAAGGTCTTGGTGCCCTTGCTACTCTCGGTGCCGTACTGGGCAAACTGCTCGGCGCCGTTTTGAAGGATCAGCGCCACGGACGCCAGGGTCTCGACGTTGTTGACTACCGTCGGTTTCCCCATCAGGCCCGATACGGCGGGGAAAGGAGGGCGGGGGCGGGGCATCCCGCGTTCGCCCTCGATTGAAAGGATTAGCCCCGTCTCTTCCCCGCAGACGAAGGCCCCAGCGCCCTGGCTCACCTTGATACGGAAGTCGAATCCCGAACCCAGAATGTCGTCACCAAGCAGCCCGTGCTGCTCCGCCTGCTCCATGGCTATTTGCAGTCTCTCCAGGGCAAGCGGGTACTCTGCGCGGCAGTAGATGTAGCCTTCCTGGGCGCCGATGGCATACCCGGCTATGAGCATCCCTTCCAGAAGAGAATGGGGATCGCCTTCCAGGAGCGATCGGTTCATGAACGCCCCCGGGTCGCCCTCGTCGGCGTTACAGATGACGAACTTCCGGTCGCCCTTGGCGTCTCGGCAAAACTGCCACTTGCGCCAGGTAGGGAACCCGGCGCCGCCCCTCCCCCTGATGCCCGATGATCTGATTTCTTCGACTATACCTTCGGGACCCAGTTCGAGCGCCTTCTTGAAGCCACTGTAGCCGTTGCTGGCCAGGTAGTCGTCCAAGCTTGTCGGATCGATACGACCACAGTTACGCAGGACAAGCCGCGTCTGCTTGCTGTAAAACGGGATATCCGCGTAATAGGGAACTGGCGCCCCGGTGACCAGGTCCCGGTAAAGAAGGCCCTCGACGGGCGTCCCGTTCTCCAGATGCTCCGTGACGATCCTCGGAGCATCGTCACTCTTCGCGTGGGTGTAGAGAACACCGTCGGGCTCTATCGCTATCAAGGGGCCTTGTTCGCAGAAGCCATGGCAGCCACTGGGCTTCACATCCACCCACTCTTTCAGGCCCGATCCATCGATGCGGCCCTGGAAGGCCTTCTGGATCTCCGGCGACCGGGCGGAAACACACCCCGTTCCTTGGCAGACGAGAACGGTCCGGCGTTGGATCGTTGCCATTTCAGAGGGCCTTCAGCATTTTGGCCACTTCTCTGGCCTGCAGCTTCCCGTGCACCTCCGCTCCCACTTTCACCACCGGGGCGAGGCAGCAGGCTCCGATGCAGGCCACGGTCTCCAACGTGTATTCCCGGTCCGGAGTGGTCTCATCCACTTTGATGCCCAGTAGGTTCTCCACTTCCTGGAGCACCCTCGGCGCGCCCCTGACGTGACAAGCAGTGCCCCGGCAAACCATGATTATGTTCCTGCCCACCGGCGCAAACCGGAACTGGCCGTAAAAGGAGGCCACGCCGTAGACCCGGCCCTCCGGCACCCGGGTAAACCTGGCGACCTCGAGGAGAATCTCCCGGGGAAGGTAGCCGTACTCCGCCTGGACCGCCTGCAGGATCGGGATCAACTCGCTTTTCCTATTCTCATGGGACGAAAGAATCGCCCTCAAACATTCTTCCAATTTGTGCGCTCCATGTTGCCGGGTTTGTGCTAGGAATGACGGCCAGGGCAGGCCCCTGGCGCTGTAAGCCGCGCCAATGGAGTGGTTATTGAAGACGGCGGTGACAGGTCACGTTGGGAGCCCAGGTAGGCTGTTTCCAGATTGGACGGTATCATGCGGAAACGATGTCCAGCCCATGCACCTGCTCAAAATGCCGTCGGTTGTTGGTAAGCAGGGTAAGGTTGTGGCGGCGGCACGTGGCACCAATGAAAAGGTCCATGTCCCCTATACTTCTGCCTTCTTGCCGCAACCGGCCTCGCTCTCTACCAAACACCTGGCAAGTCTCCTCATCAATGCCGAGAATAGTAAGCTCTGAGTCCAAGAATCGCTTCAAGACTTCCTCGCTTCGGACCGGGTTGCGGGAGTAGTAAACGCCTTCGTAGAGTTCAGCCAGGGAGATGATGCTCAAAGCCAAGCCTTCTGGGCTCAGGTCATCCAGCTTTCTGGTAATCGGTTCAACCCCTCTTAGATGGTTGATGACCCAATCCGTATCTACAAGGTATTTCATAGCCTGGCTTCGGGTCGGCTGTTGATGAGCCGGTCAGCGTAGATATCCTTTTTGAGCTTTTCCGCGTCAACCAGGCCCTTCCACCCGCCAGCAGAAGCATGCAAGGCTTCCCGGACTCCCTTTCCTCTGGCCCGTTCCGAAATGGTGATGAGGATCTCCACACCTTCTTCCAAATCCACTTTCTCCAGAGGTTCTATTACTCCTCTGGAAAACCTGGCGCGAATTTCTTTAGCCACGGTACACATTCACCTCCGCAAAGCTGTTCCTATGTTAGCGTGTTGAAGCGCTAGCGGCGGCCGGGACCGGCGGCGGCGGCGAACACGATCAAGAGCTGGTTGCTGATGGTGAGGGTGATGAGCACCGCCCCAGTTCTCCCGGTCCAATAGGATCTCGACTTCTATCTGAAGCTAGTCAGCAAGTATTTCCTGATCCGTGACTATAGCCTGCCAGTCGTCGGTCAGCTCGACGGTAACTAAGAGCATCGTAAACCCTAGCCGACTGGCCGCTCGTAAGTCCTCAGGAGCCATTCCTGTACGGTCTTTAGGGCGAAAACCGTCAACACGTTTCCCCGGGCGACTTGTCTTCACTTCAATTAAGCAAGCCCGGGTGCCCCTAGGTCCCATGGAATACCTAGCCAAGTCTTGTCTAGAATATCCTACGAAATCCCAAGACAGGTGTTCCCTAGCATGCCCCAAGAAACTGAGTTGCTCCTCCGTCAGACCATCTTCCAGATGAATCAAAGTGTCAAGGGGCTTGAATGAAGGGCGGCCAGCGCCAAGTTCGAACGCTACTATTCCTCGTTCGAATAGGTACTGCCACGCAATCGATTCACCTAGAGCACCCACCAGTCCTGTATCTTTCGTATGAACAACATCGTACCTCTTGCCTATCAGTTCGTCCAACATGGAACCGACTACCTCTGAAAAGCTATCCCCGCGTTGGGGCCGCAGTTGTCCCAGGCGCTGGTAGATTGTATTGCTCAAGCTCACTGACGGCATAATTTGTCACCCTTCATGCCCGCTCTTACAACTTCAACACGACCCAGCCAACTTGCTAGCTCGTCCCCAGAACATGGGCACCGCGCTGTTTCCGGGGTTGTCCGTCATCCGGCTACGCAATCGCTACCGGCCCCGGGCCTCCACCTCGCGGGCCCTGGCCAGGTCTTTGGCGGTGTTGACGTTGAAAAAGCTTAGAAAGTCCGGGTCCACGGCGGCGATCTCTTCCTCGGGGAGGTAGGCGACCCGCACCTTGTCAAAGAACCTGGAGACTTTCGGGTCGCCGGCCATAAGCCGTTGTTCCATGAAGGGCAAACAGGTCTTGGAGTATATCGCGTGGGTCGGCTCGGGCCACCCCCTCAACACTGGAACAACGGCGTCGGCTCCCTGCCGAAGGCAAAGCATACGGCGCAGCAAGTCGAGGTTGAGAAAGGGCATATCGCAGGCGACGGCGATGCCCCACTGGTGTTGGGCCGCCGCCAGGCCGGTAAAAATACCCCCCAGGGCTCCCCCGCCCGGGTAGCGGTCCAGGGCGACCCGGTGCCCTTCTTCCAGCGGCAACGCGTCGGCCTGGGACTGCTCCGCCACCACCACCACTATTTCCTCGGTTACTTGGGAGATCCGGTCGATGACCCGGCGGACCAGCGGCCGGCCGCCAATGATCTCCAACGCCTTGTCACGGCCCAGGCGCAGGCTTCGGCCCCCAGCTAAGACAATACCGGAAGCGTAAAAACTGCCGGGGTGTTCTTGCATCGTCTCGTCGTCAAACAGGTATGCGCGGCCGGGCTGAGAAAAGTATATCACGGGCACCCGTTCGCCCCAAGCCGCTGTGGAGATCACCCGCCGCCCTTCTGCCGCCCTCACCCTCATGCCTTCACCCTCATTCCATCTCCCATTGGGAGAGGGATGCCCTGGCGCAGCCTGGGCTGGGTGAGGACATGCTCCCGAGGCCGCTATTACTTTGAAGAGTGCATGATAAGGCCCCCGCCTCCCTTGCCTCCACCTGGCCGAAAATGTGCCGCTGTGGTACCGTTATCTTTGGCCCGTTTTGAGCGTGGCGGTGAGGCCGACACGAGACCGGGTCTTCGGTCCGGGGGGAGGGTGTCTCGAGGGACTGATGGCACAAACTCACCAATCTTCCTTACAATCCCTGGAAGACGCCGCCAGGGACCTGGCAGACGCCTTGAAGCTGACGGCCCCGAGGGGCCAATCAGAGCGAGAAGCCGTGTGCCTCGCGGCACGGCGGGCTATGGAATCGCCCGGCCTGTTGGGAGCGCTGCTCGCCTCCCCGGAATGGGAGACCCACCGAGAGGAGCTAGGCGCTCTGCTGGCCGCCGGCTCCGGACTGTCCAGCCTTCACGACAGGCACGGCCAGGCGCTCAAGCCCGAGGCCTGGGACCGGGACCTGCTTCAGACCAGGCAAATCCTGGCCGCCAAGGAGCCGCAATGGTGGCGGTGGATTTCCCGCGAATATTGGCGCGCCCGGCGGGAGGCGGCGGGTCTCGCCCGAGGCCGCTTCCGATGGCTCGGTGGCGCCCGCATCGAGTTGGTCGACGCGGTGCTGGAAGCCCGGCGGCAACAGGCCGTTATACGAACGCATGAGCCGCTGGGCCAACGGCTGTTCGGCCCCCGGTGGCAGGGCGATGGGTCCGACTGGGCGGGCCTCTCCCGGCTTGCGACGTGGGTCCAGGAGCTTTACGGGGAAATCGGCGCCGGGAAAATCCCCCAAGGGATCGTCGATTTTCTGGCCGACGACCCTCCGGTAGGCCACCTCGACACCCTGGGCAAGGAGGTTGAGAACGCAATGAGTACCCATACCAGCACCGCTAGGGTCATCCGCGACAGGCTGGAGGCCTCACGGCGAGAGCTACTCGACCTGGGACTGCGCAACCCATTGCTCAACTACCGGCTGCTGCGCACGAGGGGCCTGGAGGTGGTGGACGAGCTGCCGTCCCAGGCGTACCGAATCCTGGTGGAGGAAGGGAGGTCCATGTCCTTTCTCCCGGTCGCCGAGGAAGAGCAGGGCGAGCTGATTGGCCAGCCTGCCGAAGACGAGGACCCGGACCAGCCGGCGGCACGACACACCGACACCCGATTGCAGACCGAGCTGCCTTCCCCGGAGCTTCAAGCCCGCCTCCTGTCCACGTACCACCTGGCCAACAGCTTCATCCAGGAACAGGGAGTCAACACCCTGTTCCTGGCCCTGGGAATGCTCGCCTGGTACGAATCGGACAGCAGCCAGGAGAGGCGGCACGCTCCCCTGGTGCTGGTCCCGGTGGCGCTGGACCGCTCCAGCGCCCGCCACCGGTTTCAGGTGCGCCACACCGGCGACGACCCCGGCGAAAACCTCTCCCTGCTGGAGAAGGCCCGGTCCGAGTTCGGGGTCACCCTGCCCGGCCTGCCGGACCCGGATGACCTGAACATCGAGAGCTATCTCAACGCGGTCACCGAGTCCATAGCGGACCTGCCCGCGTGGTCCGTGGACCGCAACAGCGTGGTCCTGGGCTTCTTCTCTTTCAGCAAGTTCTTGATGTACCGGGACCTGGATATTGACACCTGGCCGGAAGACGCCAAGCCCACCGAGCACCCGATCATGGGCGCCCTGCTGGACGACGGATTTGCCGAGCCCCCGCCTGCTATCAGCGGCGACGAAAACCTGGACCAGTACCTTTTCCCCAGTGATGTCCATCACGTAGTGGACGCCGACGGCTCCCAGACCCTGGCGATAGTCGATGTCGCCAGCGGCCGCAACCTGGTGGTCCAGGGCCCGCCGGGCACGGGGAAGTCCCAGACCATCACCAACATGATCGCCGAAGCCATCGGACAGGGCAGGACCGCGCTCTTCGTATCGGAGAAGATGGCGGCCCTGGAGGTGGTCAAGCGCCGGCTGGACAACGTGGGCCTGGGAGACGCCTGCCTGGAGTTGCACAGCCACAAAACCACCAAAAAGGCCGTTCTGGACGAACTCAAGAGGACGTTGGAGCTGGGCCGGCCTAGGCTGGGACAAATCGAGAGAGACCTGGACACCCTGGGCCAGCTACGGCAGCGTCTGAACGCCTACTGCGACGCCGTCAACTCGCCCCTGGGAGAGAGCGGCGTCACCCCCTACCGGGCCTACGGGGAGCTGATCCTGCTGCGGCAGACCAACAAAGACACGGCCCTGCCCAAGCTGGATGTTCCGTCCATGCAGTCGTGGAGCGACGCCGATTTCAGGCGCAAGGAGGATCTGGCAGGGGAGCTACAAGCCAGGCTTTCCATCATGGGGGTACCCCAGGACCATCCCTTCTGGGGAAGCCGCCTGAAGGTGCTGTTACCCTCCGAGCAGGACCGTCTACGGGAACTGCTCCCGATGGCCCAGCCGTCACTGGCCGAGCTGCGGGCCGCTATCGCCGGCCTGGCAGACGCCATGGGCTTGCCCGAGGCGGCCGGCCCAACGGAAGCCCAACGTTATTGCCTGGCTGCCCGGCGGGCCATGGACGCGCCGGACCTGCAGGGAGCCGACCTCCGGTCCCAGGAGTGGCTGACCGGGCGAGGAGAATTGGGCGAATTGCTCTCGGCAGGCTCGGCGCTGGCCGGGCTGCGCCACGAGTACGGCCAGGTGCTTGTCCCCAACGCGTGGGGCCAGGACCTGAGCGACGTCAGGCAGACATTGGAGGCCAGAGGCCACCAGGTCTGGCGCATGCTATCCGGCGAATACCGGAGGGCCAAGGCCAGGCTGGGTAACCTTTGCCGTGCCGAGCTACCCAAGGGGATCGACGCCCAGGTCCGCTTGGCGGACGCGGTGCACGAGGCCCAGCGATTGCAAGCGGTGCTGCGCCAGCATGAGTCCCTGGGCGAGAGGCTTTTCGGGTCGCAATGGCGGGGCGATGACTCCGACTGGCCGGCCCTGACCACCCTGGCGGGATGGGTCCAGGACCTGTACGGCGCCATCGCCTACGGCGAGATCCCGGAGGGGATCGTCGATTTCCTGGCCGGAACCCCATCGGAGGTTGATCTTCAACCGTACCTCGCGAAGGTGGATGACGCTGGGCAGGTCCACACCCAGAACTGCGGCCGCATCGTCGAGGTCCTGGACCTGGACGTGGCCAGACGTTTCGGCGCCGGTGCGGGGTTGGAAGACCAGCCCTTTGATGCCCAGGAAGCAGCGTTGAACCTCTGGATCGAGAGGATCGACGATGTCCACGACATCTTGAGCTTCAATAGCATCGCGGAAACCTGTCGAAACGAGGCCCTGGACCCGATGCTGGCGGTTGCCGAATCGTGGCCGCAGGCCGCAACCCACCTGGTGGAAACCCTCCGGCAGGCGTGGTTTGAGAGCGTACTGGAGGAAGCGCTCCGGGAGCGGAAAGCACTATCGGGCTTCGACGGCAGCAGCCACCGGCAGGTTCTTCAACGGTTCCGCGAGCTGGATTCCCTGGTGCTCCAACACAACCGGGCCCGCCTGGCTCTCGCCCACTGGGACCGGCTCCCCCGTCAAGAAGGGGGCGGGCAGCTCGGCGTGCTGCGGCGCCAGTTCGAGCTGCGGCGGCGGCACCTGCCCATCCGCCGGCTGATGGAGCGGGCCGGCAACGCGGTCCAGGCAATCAAGCCCGTGTTCATGATGAGCCCCCTGTCCATCGCTACCTACATCGCGCCGGGCAGCCTGAACTTCGACGTTGTCATCTTCGATGAAGCGAGCCAGGTAAAGCCGGTGGACGCCTTCGGCGCTATTCTCCGCGCCGATCAGGCCGTGGTGGTCGGGGACAGCAAGCAGCTACCGCCCACCAATTTCTTCGACTCCATGGCCCAGGGGGGCGGCGACGATGACGACAGCACAACCGCCGACATCGAGAGCGTGCTCGGCCTGTTCGCCGCCCAGGGTGCGCCCGACCGGATGCTGCGGTGGCACTACCGCAGCCGCCACGAGTCGCTGATCGCGGTGTCGAACCAGGAGTTCTACGACAACAGCCTGGTGGTCTTCCCGAGCCCCGACGCGGCCCGGCGGGACCTGGGGCTGAGATACCACCACCTTCCCGACACGGTGTACGACAGAGGGCGCAGCAGGGCAAACCGGAAGGAAGCAGAAGAGGTGGCCCGGGCCGTGATGGAGCACGCGCGGAACCGCCCGGACCTGACCCTCGGCGTGGCCGCCTTCAGCTCGGCTCAGATGCATGCGGTTCAGGACCAGCTCGAACTACTCCGGCGGCAGGACCCTTCCTGCGAGGGTTTCTTCACGGCCCATCCTGCGGAGCCATTCTTCGTCAAGAATCTTGAGACAGTGCAGGGCGACGAGCGGGACGTCATCTTCATCAGCATCGGGTATGGGCGCGACGCCGACGGAAAAGCCGACATGAACTTTGGGCCGCTGAACCGGGACGGCGGGGAACGCCGGCTGAACGTGCTGATTACCCGGGCCAAGCAACGCTGCGAGGTGTTCACCAACCTGACCTCGGACGACATCGACTTGGGCCGCACCCGCGCGCGGGGCGTAAGGGTGCTCAAGACGTACCTGAGTTATGCCCGCGACGGGGTCCTCGATGTCCCTGCCGAGTCCAACGGTGAATCACAGTCACCTTTCGAGGAAGCGGTGGCTCTGGCTCTGACCAGGCTCGGCCACGACGTACGCCACCAGATAGGCTCCGCCGGATATTGGCTCGACCTGGCGGTGGTGGACCCGGACCAGCCCGGGAGGTACCTGCTCGGCATTGAGTGCGACGGGGCTACCTACCATAGCGCCCGCTCCGCCCGCGATCGGGACCGGCTGAGGGAGCAGGTGCTCATAAACAAGGGCTGGCGCATGCACCGCATCTGGAGCACGGACTGGTTCAAACACCCGGACCGGCAACTGAAGCGAGTAGAGGAGGCCATTGCAAAAGCCAAAACACTCGCAACGGACGGGAAGCCCGCGCCGGCTACTTCCCCGATGATAGACCGGGACGATGGCTCAGGCACTGTGGCCCCAGATATTGACACGCCAGAATACACGGTAGCTCAACTGCAAATACCGATCTTTGCCCTGGGTTTGCATGAGCTTCCGGCCCCATCTATTGGCGACTGGGTCTCTAAAGTGGTCTCGGTAGAAAGCCCAGTGCACTCGATTGAAGTTGCGAGGCGCATCACCTACGCAACAGGTGTCCGCAAGGTAGGCTCGCGCATCGAGCAGGCGATTAGTGCGGGTGTGAGATACGCTATCCAGTCAGGGAAAGTGCGCCGGGAAGGAGAGTTTTTGTGGTGGGCCTCCATGGAGCAACCGGTTTTGCGGGACCGCAGCAAGCTGCCGGCACCCTCTCGCAAGCTGGAACTCATCGCGCCCGAAGAGATTGCCCTGGCCATCGGCAGGGTAGTGACCGGGTCATACGGAATCGGCCAAGACGAGGCTGCGGTGGCCGCCGCGCGGCTCCTCGGGTTTAGTCGGGTGACCGCCGAGATGCGGAGCAAGCTTGAGACCGTCATTCGCCAGATGGTCCGGAACGAAAAACTCGTCCAGCAGGGCGACCAGCTCTTGATGGCCGACCAAGAGGCCGATCAGGAGCCGCCTGTTGCGGGCCGGGAGGAAGACACTCAAGAGCCGCCTCCAACTGTCTAGGTGACCAGGTGAGCAAAATCCCCCTGTATCCCCCTTTTACAAAGGGGGACTGATGGGGGGTTCTCGTCGCAACGTTTGCCAATCCATGGCTCGAAATCTCGTTCACAAGTCAGTGGCAGTCCTCCACGGAAGCCGCGCTGCTAAAAAGGGCAGGGGCGCCTCAAGCCAGGTGCAGCAATCGGGCCCCTTTCAACACCCAGGTAGGGACCGGCTCGATGGCCCGCAACCCGAGGGTCACGAGGCCGGCGACGGTCACGCCGATGAGCCCGCCGGCCAGCACGTCGCTGGGGTAGAACAGGCCGTTGAAGACCCGTGCGAAGCTCCACACGCCCGCCAGGAAGAACAAGGGCAGTCCGGCCCGCCGGTTGCCCAGCCAGACGCCCATCGCCATCGCGAAGGCGACCGCCGCCGGATTGGCGGGAAGGGAAGAGTCGGTCGGCGCGTATAGCAGGTTGGCCAGCTCGTGGTGGGCAATGGGCCGCTCCCTAAAGATCTGCAGGTTCAGCAGCAGCACCACCAGGTTGGCGAAGCCCAGGGAGATGGCCGCGCCCAGGACCGCCCGCTGGTTGCGGTCCCGCGACCGAAGGTCTTTCCCGTGGAACCAGAGACCCAGTGTCCAGAAGCACATGGCCAGGGGCACGAAGTAGTCGCTGACCACCAGGTAGGTGGCCCGGTCCAAGAGATAGGACCGGCCGATAATCTGGTTGAGCCAGGTGACGACCTGAGCCTCTAGCTCCACGAGCGCTTCCGATGCCGCAGGAGTCCGGAGAGCCGCGTTCGAACGGCGGCCAGGCGGACGGGCTTGTGTCCGGGGCTACGTCCGACAATGGAATTAAGGCCGCGCTCGGAAACCTGAGCGAGTTCGGTGCTTGGGGCGGGGCCGGGGCCGGGCCCCGTCCCGCGACCTCGTAGAGCCCAATAATAGCTACAGGTCCGGTGTAGAGCGCGCAGGTAGCTGGTCTCCCGAAGCGCGTCCAGGCCCGGCGGCAGGTCGGATTTTTCCACCCCCAGGCTCCAGTTACGCAGGGACGAGACGATCAGCGTGAAGGCAAGGCCGGCCCCGGCGCCGGCGAAGAAGTAGCCAAATTGCTCGTTGCCGTTCATCCCGTGGGCGCTGTCGGGCACATTGCGAGACTCGGAGAGGAAGAACCAGGCAACCGCGCCGGTCATCAGCACCACTCCGAACAGGATGGAAACGGGGCGTTGCCGGAAATACAACAGGCCTCGGAAGCCACCGAGCGCGGCCACCATCTGGAAAACGCCGCTGGACGCCAGAAAGACCAGGATGCAGTAGTCCAGTATGAATGAGCCGGTCACGGGAAACGCTCGCCTCCCGGCAGCGCCCGTTCGTCTCCGTCCGCTGGCTCCACCGGTCTTCCGGGGTCGAGCCTTCGAGTGCTCAGGTAGTGGGTTGCGCCCACCATCACCGGTAGCCCCACCGAATAGATGACCAAAGGATATGAATAGCCGGCCGGCCAGGAAAGCACCGGAACCGCAATGAGGAAGAACCCCAAGGCCGGCATGGCCCTCTTCGTCAGGTACAGAATCACCAAGGTAAGCGCCCCGACGGGCATCGCCAACGCGGGCAACATGGCCAGAAAGACGCCCATGGCCGTAGCCGCACCGCGGCCGCCCCGCAGCCCCAGGAACACCGGCCAGTTGTGGCCCGCTACCGCCGCGGCTCCGGCCGACATCTCCAGCGCGGTGGAGTCCACCAGCCCCCGCACCAGCGCGACCGCCACCACGCCCTTGATTACGTCAATCGCCCCGACGATCAGGCCGGCCTTTGGGCCAACGTTGCGATAGACGTTGGCCGCTCCGGCGTTGCGGTCGCCGATCCGACGGATGTCCCGGCCGGTCAGCAGGCGCGTGGCCACGTAAGAGGTGGGGATTCCACCGATCAGGTAGGAGGTCAGTACCAGGCTAAGCCAGACCCAGAGTGACACCGTTTCCACCGCTTCCAGGTGCAGTCACAACCCGGGTGAGCCAACCGTCCAGCGGCAGGAGGACCCTGCCTCCACGGCAAATCAGGCGGCGACCAGGCGAGGTACGGCCGCAGTGCACCAGTGCAGGTACTTGGGATTTCTACCCGCCACGATCTCAAAGTACATCTTTTGCAGCCGGCTAGAGATTGGGCCCGTTTTGCCTTCGGCGATCTTCCGGTTGTCCAACTCCACCACCGGAGTCAGGTGGGCGGCTGTGCCGGTCAGGAAGACTTCGTCGGCGAGGTAGAGTTCGCTGCGATCGATACTTCGCTCCACCACCTCCAGCCCCAGCTCGCTCTTGGCCAACTGGATCACGGTGTCGCGGGTAATCCCGGGCAGCGCATTGTCCTCCAACACAGGCGTGACCAGACGGCCGTCGGAGACCATGAAGATGTTCTCCCCGGAGCCCTCGCAAACGTGGCCGTCGTGGTTCAAAATGATAGCTTCGTCGAAGCCGGCCAGGGTCGCCTCGGTCTTGGCCAGGATGCTGTTGACGTAGAGTCCGCAGCTCTTTATCCGGGCCGGAATCATGGGATCGTCAACCCGACGCCATGAGGAGGTGCAGCACCGGAGCACGTCGGACCCCAGGTAGTTTCCGAAGGGTATCGTGATGAGGGTGAAATCGCTCTCCAGGTCTTGGAGCTTCAGGTTGGCCACCAGCTCGGCGCTCTTGTAGGCCAGGGGGCGGATGTAAATGTCTTGCTGGTGGCCGTTAAGCTCTACCAGATCGACAGTGATCTTGCACAAGTCGTCCGCCGTGTAGGGTATGTTCAGCATCATTATGCGGCAGCCTCGCAGCAACCGCTGGAAGTGCTCCCGCATGCGGAAGATGTAGACCGCTCCTTTTTCCTGGTTCCAGTTGCCGCGGATGCCTTCGAACACGCCGGTGCCGTAGTGCAGCGCGTGGGTCATCACGCTGACTCGGGCGTCGCTGATGGGGACGAACTTCCCCTTGAAAAAGGTAAGTAGCTCGCCGGTGCCATCAGAAGCGGGTTGCGAGGTGCCCACGATACGCCCCCTTTCGTTAGAGACTGCGGTAAATTATAATCGGACTCCCATAACGAATACAAGGGACTGACCATGGATGAAGACGGCCCCGCGCCCCGGTCGAACCTCCGCATCGTTGCCGCGGCGGTGCTGGCCTCTCTGGCCACCGCCGTGGTGCTGGCCGCCGTGGTCCTCTTCGTCCGCCGGGACGACAACGCTCCGATCCGGGTGCTGCTTCCCACCCCCGCCGAGAGGACTTCGACGGCCGGTCTTCAGACCACCGGATTGCGCGAGGCAGGCCGGGCGGAAGCGCAGGTCCGGGTCCATGTCAGCGGGGCAGTGCGCACCCCTGGCGTGTACACGTTGCAACAGAATGCCCGTGTGGAAGACGCCGTCAAGGAGGCCGGGGGCTTCACCGACGACGCGGCGAAGGACGCGGTAAACCTGGCCATCAGGGTACGGGACGAAGGGCAGTATCACATCCCCAGACTGGGCGAGACCCCGCCGGCAGCAACCGCGCCCGCTGCGGGCCAGCCCCATACCTCAGACTCCTCCGCCACCGGCGCGAGCCTGATCGATCTGAACACCGCCGCAGTCGGCCTGCTGGATACCTTGCCCAGCATTGGTCCGGTCAAGGCACAGGCTATCGTGGGTTACCGGCAAGAAAATGGCTCGTTCAAGGCTGTAGAGGAAATCATGAACGTCCCGGGGATCGGCCCGACTATCCATGAAACGATCCGGGACCTGGTGACGGTGGGTAACGGGCAATAGCGGCAACATCCGGTTTACCGGCAGTATGACCAGCCGGGCGGAGGCAATTCCACCATGAAGCTTGCTTTGGTGGTGGTAGCCTGGCTGGCCGGCCTGTTCCTGGGCCTTCAGGTGAACGCCCCTGCCCTGCCGGTGCTCCTGCTGTTGCTGGCCGCACTCCCCGTCGGGGGCTTGCTCTTCATGTACCGGGTTTCCCTCTGGCCCGTGGTGCTGGCTGGGTTCTTTCTGCTGGGGCTGTTGCGAGTCGAGGCCGCCGCTGCCCCGGTGACGCCTCTGGTAACCGAAGATGGTCAAACTGTGACGGTCCAGGGGCGGGTCATCGACGACCCTGAAGCAACCGGGCGGCGGGTCAAGCTCCGCCTCGCGGTGGAGGCGGTTGACCGGGGTCAAGGTTGGAATCCTTTACGGACCAGAGCCCTGGCGTACGCCGAACCTCCCGAATCCCTGGTCCTTCAGCGAGAGCCTCCTTATTTCCGCTACGGGGACCGCTTGCGGCTAGAGGGCGAGTTGGAGCGGCCCAGTCCCGTAGCGGACTTCGATTATCCGTCATACCTGGCCAACCAGGGCATCTCCGGCATCCTTTGGTCCCGAGAGGCGGTGCTGGTCTCCCGGGGCACCGGGAGCCGCTGGCGCGGCTGGATATTTGACCTGCGGCGGAAGCTGTCCGAGAGCATCGAAGCCTCCCTGAGCCCTCCCCAGTCGGCGCTGGCCCAGGCATTGCTGCTGGGACAGCGGGGCCAACTGCCCGACGGCCTGGTAGAAGACTTCCGTGGTACCGGCGCCTCCCACCTCTTGGCCATCTCCGGCTTGCACGTGGGAATACTGCTGGCGATGTCGTTGGGGACCTCGGCCTGGTTGCTGGGCCGCCGCCGGCAGCTGTACCTCGTCTTGCCCCTGGCTTTCATGTGGCTCTACGCCATGGTCAGCGGCGGGCCTCCTTCAGTGGTGCGGGCCGCTACCATGGGCACGGTTTTCCTGACGGCCCTGGCCCTGGGCCGCCCCAAGAGCATCTTACCAGCGCTGGCCCTGAGCGCGGCCGCAATGGCGGCCCTCAACCCAGAAGTGGTCCGGCAGGTGTCGTTCCAGCTTAGCTTCGCCGCCATAGCGGGCATCGCCGTGGCCCTGCCCTACCAGGCCAGGATAGCCCCGGCCGTCGCTGCCGGCATCGTGAGGCGAACCGGCCGGCAGAGACCGTGGATCACCTACACTCTGACCTGGGTGGTTTCGGCCCTCATCGTGGCCCTGGCGGCAACGTTGGCAACCTGGCCCCTGGTAGCTTTCAACTTCCACGGGATCCCGGTGTTCGGCATCCCTGTCACAATACTGGCCCTACCCGCGTTGCCCCTGATATTACTGGGCACCCTGGCAACAGCGGTCGCCGGACTTGTTCATCCGGCCATCGGCCAACTCTTCGGTTGGATAACCTGGGCGCCCTTGTCCTACCTGGTGGGCCTGGTCTCCGGGGCGCCCAAACCGGCGGTGTCGGGCGCCTGGGTTGGCGACGGGCTGGTCTGGGCCTGGTACATCGTGCTGGTTGGACTCCTGCTCCTTACCGGTGGCCTGGGCCGTATCGCCAGGCTGCCAGGACGCCTGGACTGGCTGATCCGGCCGTCGGCCCCAGCCGGCCCCGGCGCGGCAATGCCCAGCGGTTCCACTCTGGGAAGGGCCGGCCTAGCATTCGTGCTGGCTCCCGCCGTCGTCTTCCTCTGGGCGCAGGTCCTCAGCGGGCCTGATGGCAAGCTACACGTGTATTTTTTCGACGTGGGTCAAGGCGACAGCACCCTTATCGTCACGCCCTCGGGGCGGCAAGTCCTGGTGGACGGAGGACCGGAGACGGATAGCGCCACCCGCAGCCTCACCGGTCCGCTGTCCGCCGTTGACCGAAGTCTGGACATGATAGTGCTAACCCACATGGACGCTGACCACAGTCTGGGCCTGCTAGAGGTGCTGGAGCACTACCGGGTAGGTTCTGTCCTGGTGGGATTTGAGCAGCCGGGCAGCTCCCTCTACCCTCGGTGGCGGGCTACCCTGGACCGCAAGAGAATGACTGAGCTTGCCGTAGAGGCGGGTTACGAGATACTCCTGGATCCAGGCGTGACCCTGGAAGTGGTGCACCCACCTTCGGAACCTATCGGGGTTCCACGGCTAGACACGAACAATAATAGTGTCGTGCTCAGGCTGGTCTATGGAGAAGTGAGTTTCTTGCTGGCCGCCGATATCGAGGCGGATGCGGAGGATTACCTGGCCCGGAATCGCGCGGAGCTGGGGAGCACGGTGCTAAAGGTGGCGCACCATGGCAGCAAGACGTCCACCACCGAGGCTTTTCTGGCTCAGGCGGACCCCGCCGTCGCAGTCGTGTCTGTAGGGGCGGGAAACCGGTTCAGACACCCGTCCCCGGAGGTGGTCGAGAGGCTTGGCGAAGCGGTGGTCCCTGACGGAGTATTCCGGACGGACCAGGACGGCACCATCGAGTTCATCACAAACGGCGAAACGCTGTGGGTGAAGACCCAACGATAATCCAGCGGCCCAGGCCCCGGTCCGGCTCTGGGTAAGGTATACTGAGCAGCGGCCGGCATTCAGCTATCAGCGAAAGCCTCAAAGCCGATCTCTGACCGGTGCTCTCGGCTCGCTGACGGGTGATAGCCGAATCTCCAAAGAGGAAGTGGGTAACTTTGTTGAGAACGGATGGCCGACGATGGGATGAGGCCAGACCAACGATCATCACCCCAGGCTACCAAAAGTTCGCCGAGGGCTCGGCGCTGATCAAGGTGGGGGCCACCAAGGTGCTGTGTGCGGTTTCGCTGGAAGAGCGGGTTCCTCCGTTCTTGAGGGGCCAGGGCAAAGGCTGGGTGACTGCCGAGTACGAGATGCTGCCCCGGTCCACAACGACCCGTAGGCCGAGGGATAGGGACTCGGGGCGGGTCAACGGCCGCTCTCAAGAGATTCAACGCATGATCGGGCGGGCCCTGCGCGCGGTCACCAACCTGGAAGCCCTGGGCGAACGCACCGTGCAGGTAGATTGCGACGTGGTCGAAGCCGACGGCGGCACCCGCACCGCGGCCATTACCGGTGCCTACGTGGCGCTGTACCAGGCTATGACCATTCTGGTAAGAAACGGGGTATTGCCCAAGATACCCTTGCGAAGCGCGGTGGCCGCCGTCAGCGTGGGCATTGTGGACGGCGAGTTGCTGCTGGACCTGTGCTATCAGGAAGACTTCCACGCCCAAGCGGATTTCAACGTGGTGCTTACCGAAAGGGGGGAAATGGTAGAGCTGCAAGGGGCTACCGAGGCCGCCCCCTTTTCCCGGGAGCGCGTTTCCGAGGTGCTGGCCCTAGCGGCAAGGGGCATGGAGCCGCTGTTCCGGCTACAGCAGGAAGCCATCCGCAAGCTGTGACCGGGGACCCCCACGATCTCTCCGGGGCCTCTCCTGGCACCCGGTCTAGTACTCAGTCAACTTGGTTTTGAAAGGATGTCATTGGTACGAAAGTGTCATGCTGAGCCAGCCGCAGCGGCGAAGCATCTGGGGTGGGGCGTCTCCTCCGCCTCCCCAGATCCCTAGTCCTTCCCGCGAAGGACTCGGGATGACAGGGCGGTGTCCATTGTCGTGGGCCGTGGTGCTGGTGGCAACCAGCATGAATGATTCCGAGGAGCAGAGCGACGAGGAATCTTATCGTTACGCTGAGATTTTTCGCTTTGCTCAAAATGACAATTGCAGATCTAGGTTGACTGAGTACTAGGTAGAATCGACAATTACGCGCCCCAGATCACGGCAGCGACCAGATGCAGGGCTGCCAGGAAGTAGAGGCTCCTACGGTCGTACC
>CAJWBT010000006.1 GCA_913020235.1 uncultured Chloroflexota bacterium | reverse complement strand
CCGCGGCCCGAGAGAAGCTGAGGTGGGAGGCTACCGCGTGGAAAATGTAAAGCTGGTGGAAGTTCAGCAGGGCGGCTTGGCTTCCGGTCTCCCGGCGAGGTGTGTGCTCAGCCCTGTGGCCCGTCACGGTGCGCTACCGGGGCCCGGCCAGGTGTTCCAGACCCAGCAACCTGGTCAGGTTCCGGGTGGTGGCTTCGGCCACCTCCTCCACCGCCACCCCCTTTAGCTCGGCGAGGCACTGGGCGACGGCCTGAGCGTGGCGGGGCTCGGTCCAGTTGGTGCGGTACTTCTTGAACGGCTGGGGGGCCGCGTCGGTCTCCAGGACGATGTTTTCCAGCGGCAAAATCTTGGCCACTTCCTGCAGCTCGGGCAGTCGGAGCAACGGCCGGGCCAGAGAGATGAAGAAACCGCAGTCGATAGCCTCCCGCGCCGTGGCCTCGTCCGCCTGGAAGTAGTGCATCGCGCCGCCCACTTCTCCGGCGCCCTCCTCTCGCAGCGTCCGCAACACCTCAGGGTGGGACTCCCGCGAGTGGAAGATAATGGGCAGTTTGAGGCTGCGGGCCAGGCGAATCTGCTGCCGAAACGCCTGGTCCTGAATCTCGCGGCTGGGTGAAGTGGGCAGGAAGTCCAACCCAATCTCGCTTATGCACACCACCTTTTGGCTGCCCCTGGCCAGCTCCTCTAGCTGAGCGTAGGTGGTCTCATCGATGGGCTGGCTCGCCTGCATGGGATGGATGCCCACCCCGGCGTAAAGCGCGTCGTACTGCCGGGACATCTGGATGCAGGCGCGAGACGACTCTACGGTGGTTCCCGCGCAGACCGCGAAGCCGACCCCGGCCTCGCCGGCCCGCTCCAAGATGTCTGGGATTTCCGCGGCGGCGTACTGGTCCAGGTGGGTGTGGCAATCGCCGAGGAGGTAGTTTGGTGCCATTCCGTCCGCCCCCTTTGCTGGATGTTATACTCTTCCGGCGTCTTTGGAGTCAATCGGCCATTGACTACTGCTAGAACAACTCCTATTGACAATTGGGAAGAATGGTCTGTATCATTCAATTAGTCGACAGGGCCCCAGCCGGCCGGTCCGTTGGATGAATAATCCAGTCGGCGCCTCTAAACAATGCACATCGTGTATCTCGATGAGTCTGGGACTCACGCGGAGGCTCGCTATTTTGTAGTAGCGGGCCTCGTCGTGTTTGAGAGGAACACCTATTTCTTGGCGCGTGGCCTGGATCAGCTTCAAAGCAAATACTTTCCAGACTATCCGGAGCCCGTTGCCTTCCATGCCTCTTCGTTGAGAGCTCCAGAGGGCCGAGTCCCCAAACCGTTCGACCGACTCACACAGCCGGATCGCTGGAAACTGATTTCCGAGATATATCAGGTCATAGCTGAGTCACACGCCAGGATCATTGCAGTCGCGATGGAAAAAGCTGCCATAATTGGGGACCCCTATGAACGGGGTTTCGAGGAGATTGTGAGCCGATTCGATTATATGCTGGGCCGAATCTTAAGAGACAGAGGCGAGGATCAGCGCGGACTCATTGTTGTAGCTGAGTCGAGCTATCGAGAAAACCTTGAATTGCTCGCACGGAGGATAGCTACACAGGGACATCGGTGGGGGGATATCCACAACCTTGCGGATATTCCGTACTTCGCTCCCGCCAAGAGTACGCGCCTTCTACAACTGGCTGACTTCGTCTCCAATGCGGTTTTCGGCAGGTATGAAAGTGGCTATGCCAAAGACTTTGACAGGATCGCGTCACACTTCGATCAAGATGCGGGCCGCATACACGGATTGGTGCATCTGGCCCGGGATCGGCAAGATTGTTATTGCCCAGCCTGCGTACAGCGACGTGCGGCTCCGCGGCTTGATGTGGAGTTGCAATCAGGCTGACGGCCCGACCTAGCCTGGCCCCGCCACTCTCGTGCACCCGTTGTCAGAGTCCTTGCAACAAGAGCAAGCTCCATAGAATCGCGCCTGGCAAACCTCGTTGACACTATGTAGCCGGAGTGATAGGATAATTGTTGACCCATTGAGTCAACAATACCGCTTCCCCGGTGGCGACTCCGATTGAATATTTGGCACGGGCTGGCGAGCTTTCCGGCAGCCGCCCCAAGGGCGAGTTAATGGCCACACCCAAGATCATCTCTCGGAAATCAACCTCCAGCGACCTGGACACTGACTACAAATGGGGATTTACCATCGACATCGAGTCGGACGTATTCCCCAAAGGGTTGAGCGAGGACGTGGTCCGGCTGATTTCCGCCAAGAAGGGCGAGCCTGAGTGGATGCTCGAGTGGCGGCTCAAGGCTTACCGCCACTGGCTCAAGCTAGATCAACGGGAGCCCCAGTGGGCCAACCTTCACCATCCGCCGATCGACTACCAGGACATCCATTACTACGCGGCTCCGTCCTCCAAGGAAGACGCTCCCAAAAGCCTGGACGAGGTCGACCCGGAGGTGCTGGCAGCCTTTGAAAAGCTGGGGATTCCTCTGGCGGAGCGGGAAAGGCTCGCCGGGGTGGCCGTGGACGCGGTGTTGGACAGCGTTTCGGTGGCCACCACCTACCAGGAGACGCTGAAGAAAGCCGGGATCATCTTCTGCCCGATCAGCGAGGCTATACGCGATCATCCCGACCTGGTACAGAAATACCTGGGATCGGTGGTCCCCTACACCGACAACTTTTACGCCACCCTCAACTCGGCGGTCTTCAGCGACGGCTCCTTCGCCTACATACCTCCAGGGGTGCGCTGCCCCATCGAGTTGATGACCTACTTCCGCATTAACCAGGCGGATTCCGGCCAGTTCGAGCGGACCCTCATCATCGCCGACAAGGGCAGCTATGTGAGCTACCTGGAGGGCTGCACCGCGCCCGCCAGAAAGACCCACCAGTTGCACGCGGCCGTGGTCGAGTTGATCGCCTTGGACGACGCGGAAATCAAGTACTCCACCCTCCAGAATTGGTTTCCAGGGGACAAACAGGGCAAGGGCGGCGTTTACAACTTCGTCACCAAGCGTGGAATGGCCCGGGGCCGCAACTCCAAGATCTCCTGGACCCAGGTGGAGACCGGCTCGGCGATAACCTGGAAGTATCCCAGCGTCATTCTGCACGGCGACAACTCCGTCGGGGAGTTCTATTCCGTCGCCTTGGTGAACAACTTCCAGCAGGCCGACACGGGCACCAAGATGATCCACCAGGGAAAGAACACCAAGAGCACCATCGTGGCCAAGGGGATCTCGGCGGGCCACGGCAATGCCACCTACCGTGGTCTGGTCAAGATCATGGCCTCAGCTACCAACGCCAAGAACTTCACCCAGTGCGACTCGCTGCTCATCGGTGACCAGTGCGGGGCCCACACCGTGCCGTACATCGAGGTCCGCAGTCCAACGGCCCGGATGGAGCATGAGGCCTCCACCTCCAAGGTGAGCGATGACCAGCTCTTCTATTGTCAACAGCGGGGCATCTCGGCGGAGGACGCCCACTACATGATAATCAACGGGTTCTGTCGTGGTATCTTCCAAGAATTGCCCTTCGAGTTCGCCATGGAGGCGTCTCAGCTGCTCAAGGTCAGTCTCGAGGGGGCGGTCGGGTAGATGGGCGGAAATAGCACGGGCCACGATACACCGCTTCTGGCGATTCGCGACCTCCGCGTTTCGGCGGGCGACCTGGAGATACTGAAGGGCGTAAACCTTACGGTCAACGCCGGCGAGGTCCACGCCATCATGGGGCCCAACGGCTCCGGCAAGAGCACCCTGGCCAGCGTGCTGGCAGGCAAACCAGAGTACACCGTCACCGGTGGTGAGGTCCTTTACGAGGGCGATAGCCTTCTGGCCCTGGAGCCCGAAATCCGGGCTCGCCGGGGAGTCTTCCTGGCTTTTCAATACCCGTTGGAACTCCCCGGGGTGCGCGCCTGGCAGTTTCTGAAAGCGGCGTTGGACGCCTTGCGCCAGCACCGGGGAGAGGAAGAGCTTGGCGCCCGGGAGTTCGACCGGCTGCTCCGGGATAAGGTCAAGATGGTTGAGATCGACCCGGACCTGGTGAAAAGGGCGGTCAATGAAGGGTTCTCCGGCGGGGAGAAGAAGCGAAACGAAATCTTGCAGATGGCGGTCCTCGAACCCAAGCTGGCCGTTCTCGATGAGACCGACTCCGGGCTGGACATCGACGCCCTGAAGATCGTCGCCAACGGGGTGAACCGGCTTCGGACCTCCGAAAACGCCATCGTACTGGTCACCCATTACCAGCGCATCCTCAACTACATCGCTCCCGACCACGTTCACGTCCTGTTGGGCGGTCGTGTGGTCCGGTCTGGCGGCCCTGAGCTGGCCCATGAACTGGAAGCCAGGGGCTACGATTGGATCCATGAGACCGCGGACGCGGGCACGTGACCGGCTGGGCGGCGCCCCTGCCGCATGACTGAAACCCTGTCCGGACTTGCCAGCTACCAGGACCAGTTCCACGCCCTGCGGCGGAACGGCGCGTCCGAGGTGCCGCCATGGCTTCGGGAGCTGAGCGAACAGGCATGGTCGCGCTTCACCCAGTTGGGTTTTCCCACCGCTCGCCGCGGCAACGAGAAGTGGAAATACACCAGCGTTGCCCCGATAGCTAAGACGGCTTTCAGCTATTCTGGGGACCTGGACCCGGACGGCGCCATTACCGCCGCGGGCTTGAAGCGGATCGCCCCTTGGAGTGACGATTGGACTAGACTGGTCTTCGTAGACGGGAAGCTCTCCAGGGCACTGTCCACGGCTCCAGAGGCAGCCGGTAACGTCCGCGTGACCAGCCTGGCAGAGGCGGTCAAGAACGACGGCCGGGCGGTGGAACGGCACCTGGCCAGGCACGCTTCCTCCGAAGAAGATGGGTTTACGGCCCTGAATACTGCCTTCCTGCGGGATGGGGCTTTCGTTCAGGTAACCGGCGGCCCCGAGCCCGGTGCAACGGTGCATCTGGTCTTCATGACCACGGAGCGGGCCCAGCCCAGGGTCAGCTATCCCAGGACCCTGGTCGTGGCCGGCCCCAACGCCGATTTGACGTTGGTGGAAACATACGTGGGCCGGCCCAGCGCCCAATACTTCACCAACGCCGTCACTGAGATCGTCATTGAAGATGGGGCCAAGGTCGAGCACTACCGGCTCTTGCTGGAAAGCCGCGGCGCTTTTCACGTGGGGACCAGCCGGGTGTCCCAGGGCCGGGACAGCACCTTCACCTCGGCCTCATTTGCCATGGGAACCGCCCTGGCCAGGAATGACTTCCAGGTGCTCCTGGACGCGCCGGGCAGCTCGTGCTTCCTGCACGGACTGTACCTCACATCCACCGGCCAGCATATCGACAACCTGATAAACATCGATCACGCTAAACCCCACACCACCAGCCGGCTCTTGTACAAGGGCATCCTGGACGGCAAGTCCAAAGCGGTCTTCGGCGGCCAGGTCCTGGTGCGAAAAGACGCCCAGAAGACCGACGCCCAGCAGACCGACAAGAACCTCCTGTTGTCGGAGCAAGCGGAGGTGAACAGCAAGCCGAGCCTCCTCATCTACGCCGACGACGTCAAGTGCGGTCACGGCGCGACGGCGGGCCACATGGACGAAGACACCCTGTTCTACTTGAGAAGCCGGGGACTGGATGTGGAGGCCGCCAGCCATATGCTGGTGCACGCCTTCGCCAGCGAGATTATCGACACCGTGAAGCTGAAGCCCCTGCGCAACTACCTGGACGGGCTTTTCCTCCGGGCAGTGCCGACCACAAGCCTTCGATTGGGAGGTGAGCTATGACCGCCGGCGACACTGCGTCTGACGGGAGGGTGGCGGAAGAATCCGCGGTCCGGTTTGACGTTGCCAAGATAAGGGAGGACTTCCCGATACTCAAGCAAACGGTCAACGGCAAGCCGCTGGTGTATCTGGACAACGCCGCGACGAGCCAGAAGCCGCAATCGGTCATTGATGCCCTGGTGCGGTACTACACCACTGAGAACTCCAACGTTCATCGGGGCGTCCACACCCTGAGCCAGTTGGCGACCGACGACTACGAGGAGGCCCGCGGCAAGGTCCGAGCGTTCCTTAACGCCGCCGAGGACCGGGAGATCATCTTCGTGCGGGGGACCACCGAGGGGATCAACCTGGTGGCCCATTCCTACGGCAAAGCAAATGTAGGGCAGGGCGACGAGATAATCATCTCCGGCATGGAGCACCACTCCAACATCGTTCCGTGGCAATTCTTGTGCCAGGAGAGAGGCGCCCGCCTGCGGGTCGTTCCCGTTAACGATGCGGGTGAGCTGCTGATCGACGAGTACGAACGGCTGTTAAGCCCTCGGACCAAGCTGGTGTCGATAACCCACGTCTCCAACGCCCTGGGGACCGTCAACCCCGTGAAGCAGATCGTGGAGATGGCTCACCGCCTGGGCGTGCCGGTGCTGCTGGACGGCGCACAGGCCGCGCCCCACTGTACCGTGGACGTCCAAGACCTGGGCTGCGATTTCTACGTCTTTTCCGGCCACAAGCTCTACGGGCCCACGGGGATCGGGGTCCTTTACGGCAGGGCCGAGCTGCTGGAAGCAATGCCCCCTTACCAGGGTGGTGGCGAGATGATAAAGTCCGTCACCATGGAGAGTACGGTGTACGGCGACCTCCCCCACAAGTTCGAGGCTGGGACCCCCAATATCGCCGGAAGCATCGGCTTGGGAGCCGCCATCGACTACATTGGCAATCTGGGGATGGACCGGATCGCGGCCTACGAGCGGGAGCTGCTGGAATACGGTACGGAGTGCCTTTCCAGTCTCTCTAACGTCCGGATCATCGGGACCGCTCAGGAAAAATCGGGTATCCTCTCGTTCGTGATGGACCGGGTGCACCCCCACGACATCGGCACCATTCTGGACGGAGAGGGTATCGCCGTACGCACCGGCCACCATTGTGCCCAGCCCTTGATGGACCGGTATGGAATTCTCGCTACCTCTAGGGCGTCTCTGGCCTTCTACAACACCAGGGAAGAGATCGACGCCCTGGTCAAAGGGCTCGACCGGGTCCTAGAGGTCTTCAGCTGATGTCCGGCATCAGCGACCTCTACCAGGAGATTCTTCTCGATCACAACAACAAGCCCCGCAACTATCGAAAACCGGATGGGGCCACCCACTCCGTCCACGGCGACAACCCCCTCTGCGGAGACAAGATTACCCTGTACCTTACGGTCGCTGATGGAGTCATCACCGATGCCGGCTTTCAGGGCTCCGGCTGCGCCATCTCCAAAGCTTCGGCCTCCATGCTGACCCAGAGCGTCAAGGGCCAGAACTCCGCCAGGGCAATGGAGATATTCGAGGCCTTCCGTAGAATGATGACGGAGCCGGACGCGGCATTGGACTAC
Source organism: uncultured Chloroflexota bacterium (assembly GCA_913020235.1). The sequence goes on along the minus strand of CAJWBT010000006.1, from coordinate 11,887 downwards.
GACACACTGGGTGACCTGGAGTGCCTTTCCGGTGTCGCCGAGTTCCCGACTCGCATCAAGTGCGCCGTCCTGGCCTGGCACGCCATGCGGTCCGCCCTGGAAGGCCAAGGCGACACAGTGACCTCAGAGTAGGTCGGGGCCCCACTGCCACCACGCTTTTACTACTCTGCGCCGGTCCCCCTCCGACCTTTCTCCCATGGCTCCACGGGACCGGATTCGCCGATGGTCTGACGAGTTCCAGGTTCCGGAAACGATTCCCCAGATGCCGTTTGTGTTAAGCTGAAGGCTGTGCAGCGAGGACTGGCGGTCGTCGCACCCCCAACCGCAGGACCGGTCGATTTCAAATGGCGCCCTCCGCGGAAGATCGCGGCGCGGCCGGCCCCGAGTTTCCGGCAAGAGCCCAGCACGGCAAATGCCAGGAGTATCGGCTCCCCAAGGAACGCGTCGAAGACAGCCTGGCCCGGGTCAGGGAAATACCCCGGAACCTGCAAAACTTCGTCTAGCGGGTTGCCCGCTGGTTGGCAGAGAGAACCATGCCTAGCCCCTCCGATGTGCCCCTGGACGATCTGTATGGCGGGATCATCATCGACCATTACCGCAATCCCAGGCATAGCGGGCCGGTCCCGGACGCGGACCTGGAGGCAGAAGAGGACAACCCATTCTGCGGCGACCGGGTGACGCTTCAGCTGAAGCTGGACGGGGACGGGCGCATTGTCCAGGTGGGAATCGAGACCGAGGGCTGCTCTATCATTCAGGCCACGTCGTCGATGATGGCCGAGGCGTTGCGGTCGAAAACGCTGGATCAGGTGAACGGCATGGCTCGGCGGTTCCGGGACATGATGCAGGGCAAGCCGCCCGGCGAGGGAACGGAGGAGCCCCTGGGCGACCTGGAGGCCCTCCAAGTGGTCCGGCAGTTTCCGGTGCGTATCAAATGCTCCCTCCTCCCCTGGACCGCCTTGGAGAAGGGAATTGAAAGCTACCGGTCCAGCCAGGCGCGGGACCAGTAGTTGTATTCGGATAGGGTGGTGTTCGGGTGGAAGCCTTTCAGGCCTGGCTTGAACACCCAGCGAGAAGTGCCGGTAATGGGGCTGAACAGGTAGGCTTGCTCCAGGACGTGGCGCTGGATGTCTTGCAGTTGGGTTCCGCGCCGGTCCGGATCGAACTCGGCGGCCTGCCGCTCGATCATGCCGTCCAACAGCTCGTCCTCGTGGCCCGCGATATTCCACCGTCCGCTACTGTGCAGCAGGGCCAGAAGGAAGCTGTTGCTGGTAGACGTGGGCGGCAGGACCCCCAAGGCCACCTGGTAGTCCTTGTAATCGAAGACCGTCTCACTGAACTGTGCCGGATTGAGCCGCCGGATTCTTGGGTTGAAGCCGACGGCCCGTAGGTCGTTGACCACGCTCTGTTCAAGCTCCAGATAGATATCCCCGGATTCCTGAGTCCGCACCGTCAGCTCGACGTCCACGGGTGCTGATAGCCCCGAGGCGGCCAGCATCTCACGAGCAACGCCGGGGTCGCCGAAGTAGTCGTTGCGCATCTCCGCCCGGCCCAACAGCCATTGGGGACCCTGCACCGGTATTCCCAGGCTCACAAACCCCTGGCCGGACCAGAGGGTATCAACGTAGTCCCACGGGTCCATGGCCCTGAAAACGGCATGGCGCACCTCCAGGCGACTGAAGACAGGGGTCTGCACGTTGATCGCGAACATCACGCCGGTCCCGGCCTGCTTGGTCAGGACCGAGCCAATGTCGGTACCGGCCGCTTGAAGCTTCTGCCATTCCGGTGGTGGCAGCAGCACCACATCCACCATCCCGCCCTGGAACGCGGCCAGGCGCTCCCGGTCCGCGGAGCGGCCGGCGCCCAGGGGTTTGATCACCTTTATGGCCAATTCATCCAGGAAAGGTAGGCCGCTCTCGAAATAGTCCGGGTTCCGGCCTAGCGTGGTACCGATCCCAGTCTCGGTCCCCTCCCAGAGCCAGGCGCCGGTGCCGATCACCGGGCCATCTCGCAGGTCCTGGTACTGCTCCACGACCTCTCGGGCCACGATCTTACTGTGCCCGTCCGCCAGGGACAAAAGGGCGTCGGCGTCGGCCGAAGCCAGGTTGACCCGCAGGGTGTGAGGGCCGGTGGCTTCTATCTCGCCGATGGAGGTGAACAGAGAAGCGTTGGGCCAGCCGGGCGTGCGCAGCCGCTCGTAGCTAAACACCAGGTCGTCCGCCACCAGGGCGCGGCCGTCGACGGGGGAAATGTTCTGCCAGCGGACGTCGGGTCGAAGCTGGAACTCATAGGCGAAATCCGTTGTCAGCCTCCAACTCTGGCATAGATCGCACTCGAGCAGCAAGTTGGGTTGATCCAGGTTTGGGTCTGAGCGCAACCTGAGGAGTCGGCTGTAGGCCAATCCCGGGCCCAGGGAGGTTAGCGCTTCCTGGACCGCCTGATGCACGTCCCGATGCGGGATGTCGGCGAAACTGCCTACCGTCAACGAGCCGCCGGACTTGCCGTTGGGCGGCGCTGGTGCTGGCGTGGGAACCGGCGTGGGGAGTGGTGTAGCTGTCGGCTCCGGAGCCGGTGTCGCCTCTGGAACGGTCGTGGGAGCGGGCGCCGGCACTGTCGCTGTCGCGGTGGCCGCCGGGACCGGCGTGCTGGCCGGCGCGGCGACGGTTGGCGGAGCGGGAGCGGTGGTGGGTGTGGGTGTGGTGGAGGTACAGGCCAAGAACAGCAGGGTTAGCCCCCCGATGACGAAGAACCTGGCCTTTATTACATGCCTCATCCCACCCCTCCTGAATCGCCCTCAACGCGATCGACTGCAACTGCCCCAGCCGGCAGCCAGGATGATTGCAGCCAATTATAGGGGAACGTGGTGGGCCGGCATCAGCTAAACACTTTACGTAATATGAGCAAAATGCGAAGGCCCGCAGAAGCCGGACGGCACGAGCAGTGGCGATGAAGGTCGGAAGGAAGATCCGGCGGGCGGGCGCCGCGGCCGGATAAGTCCGGCTCGCCGGCATTCAACGAACGGGGCAATTCCGTTCGTCCTGAGCGCGTCGAAGGACCCGGCGGGACCCGGCTAAATTTTGGTACTGGTTCAGTAACTACGGGGGGAGGCCGGCCGGCTTTCCGCGGCAGTAGCTGGTTCAGAAGCTGGTTCGGCGGCGGCGGCATCCTGCGCTCGCTTTCTTGGAAGCCAGCTGACCACCACCAGAAAGGCAACCAAAATTGGGGGCAGGAACAGTATGGCGTGGATGACCAGCGCGTAGCCCAGCGCCTCCACCGGCGCAACCCCGAAGGCCGTCAGCAGGTAGTACGCCGCGAACTCGAAAGTGCCTATCGAAGCCGGCAACGAGGGCACCAGGGCGACGAATGTCAAAGTGGCGATAACCAGCAGGGTCGCCAGCAGAAGCGAAATATCGATGCCCATGCCGTAGGCCAGCACCCAGGCGGCCAAACCCAGTATCAGCCAGTAACTCAGGGTCAACAGGAAAGACCATGTGAGTTTCAGCTTGGCCTGGAGCAGCTTTCGCAGCGAGGCTGCGGTTGAAGCCAACATCGGCAGGCGGGCCAGGCCCGGCCGGGCGCCGAACCAGATAATGGCGGGCACCGCCATCAGGCTGAAAATGGCCAGCACGCCTGCTCCCAGAACATAGAGAGCAAACCCTTTGAGGCCTGGCAGCAACACCAACCCGACGCCCAGCAGGAGCGCACTGATGACGAAATCCAACACCCGTTGCACCCCAAGGGTGGCAGCCGCTGTTTCCTTGTTGACCCGATATCGGAGGGTCAAAAGCACGTACTGAGCCGCTTCGCTGATGAGCCGGATGGGAGAGAGGCTGTTCAGGCCGATACCGGCATTCTGGACAAGGAGTAGCCGGTGCAGGGGAACCTTTTCCCCCACGAACAGGACTTGCCATCGATAGGCGCGCACCGCAGTAGCCAAGGTGAAGATCAGGAGAGATGCAATAGCGTAGCGAAGGGGAAAATCATGAAGCTCGATGGAAAGGGCGCCCCAATCCATGTCGCGGACCACCAGGTACACGACCAACGGACTGATACTGAACCCCAAAGCCAGCCTGGCTTTGGGGTTCCACAACCACCACCCGGTGGCCACGGCCGTTCTTTTGAAGAGGCTCAACTTACTCTCGACAGTCCCTAAGCTATGGCTGAAGGTCCAGTGACCCGCAACCGCGTCACACCAGGACCGAAGGAACCTCTCGGCGTCCCGAAAACGTCGCGATATCAAGCTACTATCGGGATATCCCAATGTCAAGCGGTTGTATAGACCGTTTAGGCTGGAATCCGGCCCGGCGCCTGGGACGGCGCCGAGCGTTGGACGGTGCGGCTCAGCCCTGGTCGGCGCCGGAGCGTATCAGCCCCTTGAGGTAGGAGATATGCCCCTGGTGTTGGAAGAGTTCCCCCGCGACCTGGAGAAAGATTGCGCCCAACGACATTTCCGGCCGGCGTTCCCTTGGCACGCGGTCGTGGTCCTCCGGGCCGAGGGTTCCCAGGTATTCCAGGGTGCTGCCACGGACCGCTTCCCCGTACTTGAGCAGCTCCGGCAAATCCAAACGGGGGAACTGGGCCACCTGCTCCGGGGTGTGGCCGAAGCCGATATCCCGGGCCGGCAGACCGAACTTATCGTGCCAGCCGTCCCGCTCCCAAATCTCCGCCCGCCCCTGGATGAAGAACTGGATCCACATGTCCTCCACCCGGATCATGTGCCACAGGATCCAGCCGATGGGGTTGGCCTCCGGTCCGGCCTGCCAGGCAAGCTCCTCCGGCGTCAGGTCGTGTAACGCCTCGATCAAGAACTGGTGCTCTTTGTGCAGAGCGTTTCCAATGAACTCGTTCAGCGTCATTCCTGTGCTCCTTTTACATTTTTCCCCGGGCGGCCGCAACCGTGCCAGCGGTCCTGCCGGTGAATTCCGTCAGCGGAGTCCTTTCGAGAATGGTCCCCGGAGGTTCCTCGTGAGGCACCTCTGGTCGGGGAAGATGTCGACAGAACCGAGCAGCCTCAAGTTTACCAAGCGCGGTACACTTTTCCCACCCGAGGCTGCCGAAGACACCCTTACTTCCGTCGATCCAATTGGTTTGGTTCCAGCGCATTGGTTCCATGATAAACTGCTGCCAAGACACTGCCAGCTAAGGGCAGCCCCTGGCCGTCCCTTAACTCAACGGAGGGCAATCAATGGCCACCACCCTGATAACCCCTGAAGTCCAGGCCCTAATCGGCACCGATACTCCTCCAGAGCGCAACCGCTTCCCCATCAGCGAGGAAATGGCCTACGACGTGGCCGACGCCATAGAGGACGCCAACCCGCTCTACGTGGACTCGGACCACGCCAAGCGCAGCAGGTTCGGCGGCCTGCTCTGTCCGCCCCTGGCCACCTGGAAGGACATCGCCCCGCCCATCGGCTACTTCGGCGCCGGGCAGGAGTCTCATTTCCAGGTGCCCTTGCCCTTCAACAGCTACGGCCTCAACGGGGGTATGGACTGGCAGTTCTTGCGCCCGGCCTACGTGGGCACCTGGATAACCCGTCAGTTCCGCATCATCGACATCTACGAAAAGCAGGGACGCTCCGGCACCCTGGTCTTCGTGGTGCGGCGGGAGACCGAGACCGACCAGGAAGGCCGCACCGTCGGCGTGGCGAAACGTATTAGCATTCACCAGTCCCTTTCCGCCTGGGAGGGGCCGCGCCCGGTGACCGGCGGCAGTGCAGGGGCGGATGGCGAGCCGCCCTTGAAAGCGGTGGTGATCTCACCGCCCGGGCCGGACGTTGTGCTGCCTCGGCCTGAGGCCCCAACGGGGCAACAGCGGTATTTCGAGGACGCCTCCGTGGGAATGGAGGTGCCGCCGGTGGTCAAAGGGCCAATGACCACCACGCATCTGGTTCGGTGGGCCGCGGCCAACGGCAACTACGCCCGGATCCATTGGGACCTCCCCTTTGCCCAGCTGCGCCAGGGGCTGTCCAACGTGGTGGTCAACGGTTCGCTGAAGAACCAGTACCTGGGCCAGCTGCTCGTCAACTTCGCCGGGGAAGAGGGCTGGTTCAAGCGCTTCTACGTAGAGCACCGGGGCATGGACTATCCCGGAGACTTGCTGACCGCCTTCGGAACGGTAACCGGGAAACGGGAGCAAGGCGGTTTCGGCTACGTCGATTGTCAGGTGGGCCTCCGTAACAACCGCGGCGAGCAAACAGCGTCGGGCTGGGCCACGGTGGTGTTGCCGAAACGAGGTCAGAGCCTTCCTCTGGTCTGGGAGGCCGAAGAGTAATGCCGGAGGGGTTACTGGAGGGTTTCCGCGTCCTAGACCTGGGCAGCCACGTAGCCGGCCCGTTCTGCGCCAGGCTGTTGGCCGACTACGGGGCCGACGTCATCAAGGTGGAGCCGCCGGCTGTCGGCGATGTAGCTCGCCGGGCCGGGCCCTTCGTGGGAGATGACCCTCACCCGGAGAAAAGCATCCCTTTCCTCTACAACAACACCAACAAGCGTGGCATCACCCTGGATTTCGGCTCCGGCACGGGCCGGGGCATCTTCAACTCGTTGCTACAAAGAGCAGACGTGCTGGTGGAGAATTTCTCCCCCGCGGAGGCCGAGGTCCTGAGTGTGGACTACCCGGCTCTATCCCGGATCAACCCTGCCCTGGTGGTCACATCCATAACTCCCTTCGGACAGACGGGGCCGTACCGGGACCTCGCGGCGACGGACATCGTGACCTGCGCCCTCAGCGGCCTAATGTACCACTCGGGAGACTCGGACCGGGAGCCGCTCCATAACGCCCTCGACCAGTCCCTCTATGTGGCCGGGGCCAATGCGGCGGCGGCCACGCTGGTGGCTCTCTTCCAGCGCCTCACCAGCGGAGGGGGACAGCAGGTTGACGTTTCGGTGGCGGAGTGCCTGGCCTCCCACCTGGTGCAGCCGGTGCCCTACTACACGTATTTGGGCGCCATCAAAGGCCGCCGCCCGGTCAGGGGATCCGGCTTCGAAGAGCTGATGCCGGCCCGCGACGGCTACGCGGTTCCCTCGGTCCAGGGCTCCCAACCCTGGTCCGTGGTGGCCGATTTGATCGGCCTGGAGGAGCTGCACGACCAGCGGTTCGCCACCGGGGCCGGCCGCATCGAGCACGGCGAAGAGCTGAAGCAACTGTTGATCAAAGGCTTGGCGAAATGGGACCGCAAGCCGCTCTTCCGGGCGTCGGGAGAGCGCCGCCTGGTCTTCGGCATGGCCCAGGACGCCGGAGACTTGTTCCACTGCCCCCACCTGCGGGAGCGGGGCTTCTTCGTAGAGGCCGGCCACCCCATTGCGGGCCGGACCGAGTATCCCGGCATGGCCCCCAAGCTTTCGGAAGAGGACTTTCAGATTCAGAGATCCGCCCCTCTCCTGGGGCAGCACAACAGTGAAATATTTTGTGAGGACCTTGGCTACACCGATGGCGACCTGGTGAATCTGCGAGCCCAGGGGGTAATCTAGCCGCATGCCCGCCCTACCTTTGTCCGGAATCCGCGTGCTGGACCTGAGCCGGGTGTTCGCCATGCCCTACGCCGGCGCTTACCTGGCCGATCTGGGCGCGGAGGTCATCAAGGTCGACACCCACCACGCCCAGTTCATGGAGTCGACGCGGCAGGCCACCGGCCCCTTCCCGGACAATGACCCCGGCGAGCTGTATTTCGAGAGGGGCGGCACCTTTCAGACCCTCAACCGGGGAAAGCGCAGCGTGACCCTTGACCTGCGGTCCGAGGCGGCAAGGTCTGTACTGAAAGAACTGGTTGGCGTTTGCGACGTGCTGTTGGAAAATTTCACACCCCGGGTGATGGCCCGGTTTGAGTTGGACTACCCCAACCTCAAGGTGCACAAGCCGGACCTGATAATGGTCTCCAACACCGGGTATGGCCACAGCGGACCCTGGAGCAACTTCGGCGCTATGGCCGCATCGCTGGAGCCCACTCACGGCACCGGCGCCTTCATGGGGTATCTGAAAGCCGATGCCGGAGGGCACCTGGCCGCCGGGGAACTCCCCAACAAGATGGGCAACTCGTACACCGACTTCCTGGCCACCTGGACGGCGCTGGGCGCGGTGATGGCTTGCCTCCTGCACCGGGCCCGCACCGGCCGGGGGACCTGGATCGATCTGGCCATGTACCAGGTGGGGGTCTCCTTTGTGGGCGAAGGGCTGCTGGACTTCGCCTTCAACGGGCGGCGGACCCGGCGGTTGGGCAACCGCCACCAGAGTATGTGCCCCCAAGGTTGCTACCCCTGCGAGGGCGCCGACAGTTGGGTAACGCTATCGGTGCGGGACGACGCCGACTGGAGGGCCTTCTGCCGAGTCCTGGACCAGGGTGGAAATCACCTGGCCGACGACCCCCGTTTCTCCGATCCGTTGACCCGTCGCCGGCACCAGGACGAGCTGGATGACATCATCGCAGGGTGGACATCCACCCAGGGTCCGTACCAGGTGATGGCCCGGCTCCAGTCCGTGGGCGTGCCTGCCGGCCCGGTACTCAACGCCCGCCAGTTGCTGGCCGACCCCCAATTCCAGGACAGGGGATTCTTCGAAAGCGTGCAGCATTCCCCGGAGACCGGGCTGGGCCGGCGTGAATACATCGGCCGGGGCTGGAAGCTGTCGGGAAACAATCTGCGCATTCAGGGGTCAGCTCCCCGGCTGGGAGAGGCCAACCAATATGTTCTGCACGAGGTCTTGGGCCATACCGAGAGGGATATTCAGGAGCTGCGCCAGGAAGGGGTCATGGGCGAAGAGCCCTTGGGGGGTGCGCCGCCGTCGGCGGTACCGCTGGAGCGCCAGGTCGAACTCGGCTGGCTCGTGGAGCGGGACGAAGGTCACCGGCCCCGGTGATCCGGCCGGCCGGACCCAGTGGGCCGATAGCTCCGGCTGCATGGAATCATGAAGACTTTCGACGGATAGTGGCGGTACACTGGGTGGAAACGGCATCACGACCGCTTGACACTAGTGCGAGACGCTATCTATAATGGTAGCTGGTGTACCTGCAGGTGTTCGCGTCGCTTTTGGTGCGCCTCCCTTCTCGACCAACCCACTTATCGTTGTAGCCATGGGTGTTGGCCTTGTTGAGGCGCCTCTCCGATATGTTGCTCTAGCGTAGGTGCATGCCCACTAAGTTTATTTTTGTCACCGGGGGAGTGGTCAGTTCAATCGGCAAGGGGATTAGCGTCGCCTCCATCGGACGCATCCTGAAAAGCCGCGGGTTGTCCGTCTCCGTAATGAAACTGGACCCGTACCTGAACGTCGACCCTGGCACCATGTCCCCTTACCAGCATGGTGAGGTATTCGTCACCCAAGACGGCGGCGAGACTGACCTTGACCTGGGCCACTATGAACGGTTTATCGATATAGAACTCACCCGCTCCTCCAACCTTACCGCCGGCCAGGTGTATCTGAGTCTCATCGCCAAGGAGCGGAAAGGCGATTACCTGGGCGGCACCATACAGACGGTCCCCCACGTCACCAGCGAAATCAAGGAAAAAATCCTCGCGCTGGCCGAAGAAACCCAGGTTGACGTCGTGGTGGTGGAGGTGGGCGGCACCGTTGGCGACATTGAGGGGTTGCCCTTCTTGGAGGCCATACGGCAGATACGGAACGATGTGGGACGGAATAACGTATTTTACGTTCACGTCACCCTACTTCCATATCTGGCGGCGGCCAGAGAGCTGAAGACCAAGCCCACCCAGCACAGCGTAAAAGAGTTGAGGAGTATCGGCATCCAGCCCGACGCCATCATCTGCCGCAGCGACTACCCGGTCCCGGATGGAATCCGGGACAAAATATCGTCTTTTTGCGATGTCCCTGGCAACGCGGTAATACCTTTAACCACCGTGGACAACGTTTACGAGGTCCCGCTGATCCTCGAGGAGGCCGGTCTTGGTGAAATTATCTTGCAGGCGCTAGAGGTGTCGGCGCTTCCCCAGGACATGGCCGATTGGGCCGCCATGGTAGGGCGGATGAAGGATTTGACCGATCCGGTACCCATAGCCCTGGTGGGCAAGTACGTGGAGTACCCTGACTCTTACATTTCTGTCAGAGAGGCTCTCCGGCACGCTGGACTGGCCCACGGGCGGGAGGTAGAGATTCAATGGGTCCATTCCGAGGACGTAGAACGGTTGGGGCCGGAGAGCCTACTGTCGACCGCTTGCGGCATAGTCGTGCCTGGCGGCTTCGGCCCTCGGGGCGTGGAGGGCATGGTGCAGACAGTCCGGTACGCGCGGGAGCACCAGGTGCCTTATTTTGGCTTGTGCCTGGGTTTGCAGGTGATGGTGATTGAGTGGGCCCGCAGCGTTCTTGGCTTGGCCAAGGCCAACTCCTCGGAGTTGGACCCCGACACTCCGCACCCGGTGATCCATATTATGGAGGAGCAGCGAGCCGTGACCTCCATGGGCGGTACCATGCGGCTTGGCGCCTATCCGTGTCTTCCTCAGGAGGACACCTGGACAATGGCCGCCTACAAGACACCTCAGATCAGCGAGCGCCATCGGCATCGCTTCGAGTTGAACAACGCCTACCGCGAGGCGTTGCGGAAATCCGGGCTAGTGGTCGGCGGCGTCTCACCCGATGGCAATCTAGTAGAGACCGGGGAGGTCAGGGACCACCCGTTTATGGTGGGCGTTCAGTTCCACCCGGAGTTCCTCTCTCGGCCCAACCGGCCACATCCGCTGTTCGCCGAATTCGTCGGCGCGGCCGGAAAAACCATCCGGGAAGGAGGCCAGCGGCCGTTGCCCCTGGACAACGTGAACTGAGCGGGGACGTCCAGTGCCGCGCAAAGAGCCTTAATCTGCCGTCGAGTCCTTCAGCAGGGTGCTCCGGCAGCAGGCGCCAAGCACAGCGCATCGAAGCGGTTGCGCTGCTTGGATTCTTCACATAGGTCGCCCGCAGGGTATGTGTAGGTGACACACAGATTGGCGAGCCGTGGTAGTCCCGGCAACACCGGTTCTCGGTGGCGGGCCAACCACGGCAAAGAGGGAAACCTCCCGGCGACATGGTGACGACGTGAAATTGTTTCTGGACACGGCCAATATTCAGGAGATCCGGGACGGCGCCCGGCTCGGGGTCATCAGTGGCGTGACCACCAACCCTTCTCTGGCGGCCAGCGAAGGCATCGGAAACCGGGAGAGCTATAAGGCTGCCGTTCAGAAGATCGCCGGCATCGTGGACGGCCCCATCTCAGTGGAGGTGGTCAGCCTGGACGCGGCGGGGATGGTGGCGGAAGGAAGGGAGATCGCCGGGTGGATCCGCGAGCCGTGGGTGAAGATACCTAGCACGGCCGCCGGGTTCGAGGCCATAGCGACCCTCGCCCGAGAGGGCATCCGGGTCAACCAGACCCTTTGCTTTTCACTCAACCAGGCCATGCTGGGCGCTCAGGCGGGGTCGACGGCGGTCAGCCCCTTCGTGGGACGGCTGGATGACATCGGCCACCGGGGGATGGACTTGGTGGAAGAGATAGTTTGCATCTACCGGAAATACGGCATAAAGACCCAGGTGCTGGCGGCCTCGATCCGGCACGCGCTTCACTGCCACCTGGCTGCGCAGGCCGGAGCGCACATCGCCACCATTCCCTACAAGATTCTTCTGCAAATGGTCCAGCATCCTCTGACGGATGCAGGCCTGGCCCGATTCCAGGCTGATTGGGAGAAGGCCGGCAATTCCTGAATTGGGTAAAAGGTGACTGACCCCCTCTGGTAAAGAAACACACGGTTTCTCTTCATAGTTTCCACAAGAAATAGCATCGGCCTTCACCGGCGGCCTGAACCTTCTGTCGCTATTCCACGGCGAGAGCAGGTTAGCCAGCAATCTTCAGACGCGACGCCAGGTGACTGATTTCCGAGATCACGACGAGGTGAGCATGGCGACGACACAACGAGTTTTGGA
>CAJWBT010000005.1 GCA_913020235.1 uncultured Chloroflexota bacterium | reverse complement strand
GCAAGCCGGTCCAGCCAGGACGATACACAGGTCCAGCACTCGCACCCCATGAAGGGCGCCCATGACGTCCGGCGCCGCCGCGGCTTGATACCCGCCGGCCGCCGCCGGGGTGGGCCCCGGCCCGGTGGCATCGGCAAGCTGTCCCAGAACCTGTTCGGTGTGTTCCCCCAACCGCGGCGCCCGGCCCTGGACCGCTCCGGGGGTACTCCGGAGCTTTAGGGGTATTCCCGGTTGCTTCATCGGCCCAAATTGGCTGTCGTCAACCTCGACCACCATGCCGGCGGCCAGGGCCTGCTCGTGGACCAACCACTCGTCCACGGTCCGGCAAACGGAGCCGGCGCCCCCGGCCGCGCCGATGGCGTCCTCCCACTCCTCGGCCGTCCGCTGCAAAAAGATATTCTTGAACCGATCCCGCCACATGTTAACGGTCTGGTTTCCCACCTGTTCCCCCATGCCGGCCACGAACTCCTCGACCCACTCGGGGTGTCCGGCGACGGACAAGAACTGCCTGACGAACCGCTCGTACATTCCTTGAAGCTGTATGAACCGGCCGTCCGAGCATATGTACTGCTTGACCATGGTCCGCCGGGGCAGTTCGAACGGATACTCGACCTCCATGTCGTGCATCTTGACCATGTACCGCCCGATCCCGGTAAACATGGCGCTGTGGAGTGGGACCTCGATCCGCTGGCCCTCGCCGGTACGCTGCCGGGCACAGAGGGCCATTCCCACGGAAACCGAGCTGATGATGGCGGCGAAGGTGCTGGTGAAAGGTAGGGGTACGAACAGCGGCTCGTCCAGGCCACGGGCTGCCCGATGGACCCCGGTGGCCGCTCCCACGATGGGCTCCCAGCCCCGCTGGTCCCGGTAGCGGCTCTCCTCTCCGAAGCCCGGCAGGGAACAGTAGATAAGGGCGGGATTCGCCTCAGAGAGAGCATCGTAGCCGATGCCCAAGCGGTCAGCCACCCCGGGCCGAAAGTTCTCGATCAAGACGTCGGCGTTCTCGGCCAGGGTCCGGGCGTTGCGGCGGCCCTCCTCGGACTTCAGGTCGAGGATTATGGAGCGCTTCCCCCGGTTCCAGGTGGCGAACGCCGCTTGACGCCGCGCCGGGTCCCCTTCGGGCCGCTCCACTTTGATGACGTCGGCCCCTTGGTCGGACAACAGCATGCCCAGCAAGGGACCCGGAATGTAGTGGCCGAAATCCAGCACCCGGACTCCCCGCAGCGCTCCCGCCGCCGTTTGCTCTGCTCCTACGCTGCTCGCCATCATCAGCTCCTTTCCGGCAGCTCGTCAGTGACGCGCACGCGTCATACAGCCCGTTCGATGGCCACCGGGGTGCCCGATTTCACCTGCTTGAACGCGGTCGGGTCTCCCTTGACTTTACCGATCACGGTCACCGCGCTGGCCGGGCGTATTTCGTCGCCTCGGCTGGCCGGCGTGAGCCCGAAGAAGATGCAAAAAGCGTTGCCCGGCGGCCAGTAGCCCAGGTCTCCCATCCCCACCACCTCTTGGCCTGTCTCCAGCTCCGCCTCCACCGGGATACCGAAGTAGATTTCGTCGCCCCAGGTGCCGGCCGGCTCGGTTATGGGTAACGCCTCCCAGACGGCCCCTGCCGTTTCAGTGCCGTTGAGCTGGGCGTCCAGTTGGACCGGGCCGGCCGTGATGCGGATTTCTCGAGGCATTCTCAACTCCTATTTCCTCCCACCGCGCGGGGTGCCCTACTCTCAGTGCGAATTGACCGAATTGGGCGCAGCCTTCCACGATGGAATGGGGCTCACCATGGGTTGGGTTGGCAGTCACCCTCCGGCTTCGACAAACCGCTCCGGCGCGAAGGGACCGATGGAAAGCGGCGTAGCGCCCTGCGAGATGAGATCGGCGACCGCCTTCCCTATTCCAGGACTCAGCAGAACGCCCTTCTTGCCCGCGCCCGTCGCCAGGTACACGTTCTCATAACCCGGAGCCCGTCCGATGATGGGCAGCCAGTCGGCGGTGACCGGCCGGAGACAGGCGGTGTGCAGCACCAGCCGCGCCGCGGCCATCTCCGGCATCAGCCTGACCGAATCCCTGGTGATGTTCTGGCGCGCGGCGTCGCTGGGTTCCCTGTCGAAGCCCTGCCACGCCTCGGTGCTGCCGCAGAACACCAGGCCATCGGGCTTGGCATGAAAAGAGCCCGCGCCACCGGAGATATCGGGAGACAGACGCTGGCCGGGCAGTTCGACTCGTAGAATCTCGCCCTTCAAGGGGTCCACCGGGATAGTCGTGTCCAGCCACGCCTCAGCTTCCCTGGACCAGGGTCCCATGGCCAGCACCACCGAGTCGCAAGAGAGCACCCCATCTCCCAGCCGGACCCCGGTCACCCGGCCGTTGGAGCGCTCCAGCCCCTGGACCGTCCCGGAACGAACGGTTGCCCCAAGCTTCTCGGCGGCCTGGACCAGGGCCAGGGTGTATTTGTAGCTGTCCAGAGCGGCGTTGCCCCGTGCGTGGATCCCACGGATGACGTCCGGGGCAATCCGAGAATCCCATTCCATGACATCCTTGGGTTCCAGCATCTGGACCTCGAAATCGTCATCGGCGGCAGTGAAGATGTCGAAGGTCTCCTGAAGTTCAGGGAGTCCGCCCTCGTCGAAGGCCACCTTCACCAGGGATATTATCCGTCCATCGTAGCCGATGCCCGTACCGGCCTGAAGCTCCCCAAACATCTCCATATGCATCCGGAAAGACTCCATGGCGAAGGGGCCGAGGGGTCCTGGAATGCCGGCGCCCTGTAATGGGTTCAGCCCTCCCGCCGAAAACCCGGAAGCCTGGGAGGCGATGCCCTCCCGCTCGATGATGGTGGACTTGATGCCGGCTTTAGCGAGGTGATAGGCGACGGAGCCCCCCGCCGCTCCTCCCCCCACGATGGCGACCTCAGTAGCTCTATTCATAGCGCACTCCTAAAGATTAGTAATCGCTCGATTGAAAGCCAGCCCGGCTCACTGAGCCACGACCTTGCAGACACTTGGCTACAAATCGTTGCAAGGAACGCTGTGACAGCCCGCGCAACACAGACAAACCTTTCACCCTCATCCTAGCCTTCTGCCGTCCGGGGAGAAGGGACTTGTGCCTCTCCCTTTATTGGAATCGGACCAGGTCAAGGGGGTAGCGACCGGTCTATTTTACAACGCGCGGACCGGTAATAGCCGAGCACCGGCCGAACGGTGGTCAGGCTCCAACCGTGTGCGCTCCACCGCGGGCGGCGTTGCACTCGATGCAAGTGCAGGCGGCGCGGAGAAACCGGTAGGTGTAGAGACCGGTGTAATGGGCATCGCTCCACAAAAACTGGACGGCGTAGCTGCCCACCGGAATCTGGTCCACCGCCCGCACGTCCCCAGGCACGCTGTCCGGGTCAAGCCGAGGCTGGCCGGTCATCTCGTCCACGCAGCCGGCGCACGGGCACCGCAGCCGTAGATATCTGTGCGGGTACGGGCTGCGGTGGCCGTCGTCCCATCGGATAATGATGGCGTCGCCGGTGATGTCGACATCCTTCGGCAAAACAGGCGGTAAAACAGGCGGATTAACAGGTTGTTCCATAAAACAGTCAGCCGTCAGCGCCGTGGGGCCGGTGTTTCGCAGACGGCCCCTACCGCAAAATTCATGAGCGGGACGTGGGGGCCTGGACATCGGCCAAGCGCGCTGGCCGGGGAAGCTCGTCCGGGTCCACGGGAATCTCGATTATGCTGGGTCCGTCGGCCTTCAGGGCTTTCAGGAAGGCGTCGCCGATGTCCTCAGGGCGCTCCACGTAGAAACCGGTACCGCCGAACAGCTCGGCGAACTTGTCGAACCGGGGGTTGCTGGTGTCCGCACCCACGTATCGCTCGTCAAAGGCGTAGCGCTGGTAAGCTTTCTCCGACCCCCAGCAGCCGTTGTTCATTACCACCGTGACCACCTGCAACCCGTAGCGGACCGCGGTCTCGAACTCCTGGGAGTTGAACATGAAGCCCCCGTCGCCGTTGAAATTGACCACGGGCCGGCCGGGAGCCGCGAACTTGGCCCCCAGGGACGCGGGGAAGCTGAACCCCAGCCCGCCCAGGTCCAGAGAGGTCAGCAAGCTGCGGGGCTCATAGTAGTTCAGCCGGTCCTGCCCCATGTTGGGGGACAGCCCGGCGTCCAGCGCCACGATGGTGTTTCGGGGCAGCACTTTGCGAATTTCGGCGTAGGCCCGTTGCTGCTTGATGGGGGTGGAGTCCAGCCTGCCTTCGTCGTCGAGCCGCCGCTTCCGCCGGGCGAACCAATCGCCGATCTCCCCGACCCATGCTGGATTGGGCCGCGGTTCCCCTTGCTGGGCCACCTCCAGCAATCCCTGCATTACCGCTTTGGCATCACCTTCGATGCCCACCGCGACCGGGTAGTTGCGTCCGATCTCCTGGGGATCGATCTCGATCTGGATAATCTGAGCCTCGGCCGGGATATACCGGTGGTCGTAGAAGGTCGTGGACTGGCCCAGACGGGTGCCCACGGCCAGGATCACGTCGGCTTGCCGGGCGGCCTCGATGCCTTCGGCGGCGCCCAGCCGGCCCAAATGGCCCAGAAAGTGGGGGTGGTCGTTGGGCACGGCGTCGGCCCGGCCGTAGGAGGTCACGATGGGCGCGCCCACCAGCTCGGCCATGCGGGTAACCTCATCGGCGGCGCCACTCCACACGACGCCACCCCCGGCCAGGATGACCGGCCGCTTGGCCGATAGGAGCAGATTGGCGGCCTTCTCGATCAAGTTGCGGTCACCGCGGGCTCTGGTCTGGCCGGACCGGTAGGCATCTGGAGGCAGCATCTCCAGCTCCAACTCCGCGCCGGGCAGCAGGTCCCGGGGGATATCCAGCAACACCGGCCCCATCTTGCCCGACGTCGCCACCCGGAAGGCGTGCCGGATGGCCTCGGGCAACCGCTCTATCTTGTTTACGGGAAAGGCGGCCTTGGTGATTGGCCGGAACAGGGCAACCTGGTCGAACTCCTGGGTTGAGTCCCGGTACTGGTGCTCGCGGGACGAAGAGGGGGCCAACACCACGACGGGCGAGTGGGCCACGAAGGCCGACGCGACGCCGAAGGTCAGGTTCAAAACGCCGGGGCCGTTGGTCACCAAACAGACGCTGGGAGCGCCGGTGATCCGGCTGTAACCGTCGGCCATCAGCGCCGCTCCCTGCTCGTGGCGGACGCCGACGAACTGAATGTCGTCCCGGTCGTACAGGGGGTCGAGTATGTCCAGGAAGGAAGACCCCACGATGCCGAAAATGTGGGACACGCCTTCCCGGCGCAACAGTTCGATTACCGCCTCACCGGCCTTCAGCCTTTCGGCCACGGTGACCACCTCCAGAACCCTTGAAAGATGGGGCTACGACGGCAGCGAAGATTTAACAACGGGGAAGGCCCAAATCGAGGCGGCAAGCGGCTCAACGAAGCCGGTTTGACCACCTACCAGGTCGACAGTGTCGCTCCATCTCCGGGGCGTGCGCCAGCTAGCAGTGTACCACAATCCCTGAGGGCGAAACCTCTCGGCAAATTGACTGTCCCGGCTTCACTCCGTACAATGCAATTTGCCCGGCCCGCCAGGCGCAGGCTCTGAGATTCGCCGACCAAGCTCTGGCGGCAGGCCGCGATAATCGCTGCCCAAATTCAGGAGGAGACCATGCCTTACGAGCACATTCTGGTGGAACAAGAGAGCGGAGTGACCATCATCACGTTGAACCGCCCGGAAGTCCTCAACGCTTTGAGCCGCCAGCTGAGCTTCGAGCTACATGAGGCGGTAGTCAATGCGAGTACGGACGACGACATCGGCTGCATCGTCATCACCGGCGCGGGGAATCGCGCTTTTTCCGCCGGCGCCGACATACATGAACAGCGTACCGACGCCCAAGAACTGAGCGAGGAAGAAAGGGACCGGAACTCGGCCAAGCGGTCCCAGTATTCGTACGAAATCTCGGCTTGCCCGAAGCCGGTCATCGGCATGATGAACGGCCTGGCCTACGGCGGTGGCTCGGTGCTGGCGTCATCCTTGGACTTCCGCATCGGCTGCGAGAACACCATATTCCGCTTCCTGGCCGCCGCCTATGGCCGGATCAACTGCACCTGGACCCTGCCCAACCAGGTGGGCTGGCCCATGGCCAAGGAGTTGCTGTTCACCGGGCGCGTCGTTGGGGCGGACGAGGCCTACCGCATCGGATTGCTCAACCACCTGGTGCCGGCGGACCAGCTACGGAGCAAGACCATGGAGATAGCCACCACCATCGCCGCCAACCGCCACGAGTCGGTCATGGGGGTCAAAGAGCTGCTCCTCCAGGACATGGGCTGCGACCTTCACCGTCAGTGGGACAACGAGCGCATCTTCACCAGCGAGAAGGTGAAGGGCTATGGGGTGGAGCAAGCCTTCCCCGATTTCCTGGCGAGAAAGGGTAGGTAACCGAAGCAAACGCGAAGGGCAGCCGTTCGCCCGCGCCGGGGCCCCAGCGCAGTGATTCGTATATGGCTTGATACGCGGTCCGTCATCCCGGCCCTTCCGCGAAATGGGGATCCAGGTGACGCTTCTCTGGATTCCGGCTTGCGCCGGAAAGACGGTCGGGGGGATGGAATTACGCACAATTTCGCCGAGCTGGTACTCAGTCAACTTGGTTTTGAAAGGATGTCATTCCGAGGAGCAGAGCGACGAGGAATCTTATCGTTACGCTGAGATTCTTCGCTTCGCTCAAAATGACAATTGCAGATTTAGGTTGACTGAGTACTAAAGCTGTTTGCGAGACAGTGCACCAGGGCGGGCATCTCAGTCTGCCCTTAACCCCTAACCGCCGATAATCCCCTTGGTGCTGGGGACCTGCTCGGGGGCCCTGGGGTCCGGCTCCAGGGCGTCCCTCAGCGCCCGGGCCAGGGCCTTGCACAGGGCCTCGGCCTTGTGGTGAGGGCTTACTCCGGCCAGCACCTTGGCGTGCAGGCTGATTCTGCCCTCGACGGCGAAAGACTCCAGAAAGTGCCGGATCAGGTCACCGGGCAGCGTCTCCACCATGGTATCGTCCAAGGTGGTTTCCACCGCCGCGTGGGGCCGGCCGCCGCAGTCCACCGCCACCAACGCCAGTGCCTCGTCCAAGGGTACGATGGCGTTGCCCATGCGCCGGATGCCCCGGGCATCGCCCAGGGCCTCTCGGAAGGCCCGTCCCAGCATGATGGCCACGTCCTCGACCAAGTGATGCCACCCGGTGTGAACGTCGCCCTGGGCTTTCAACGTTATGTCAATCAAGCCGTGACGGGCCACCTGGCTGACCATGTGGTCGAGGAAGCCGTTGCCGGTGTCTACTTCGTACCGTCCCAGCCCATCGAGGTTAACGGACACGGTGACGCTGGTCTCCCCGGTCTTTCGGTCAAGGGACGCTAGCCGCGGCTCCCGGAGGAGGGGCGGTCCTGCCGGCGGGCTTGCGACGACGCGGCTGGTCAGCTTCCGCTTACCGCAGGAGCTGCAGGATACCTTCTCCCGGCGAAGGATGTCCTGTCGCCCAAGGGCCGAACAGATTTGGTTGACTGCCTGGCGCGGCCGGACCTGGGTTTCCCGCGATAGGCAATCGTCGCAGATCGGCGTCTTAACCTGGTCGAGTGTCGCCAGGACTTTTTCCTTATTGGTCATCCTTGGCCGCCTCTCTCTTGCAGAGCTGACTCACTGATGGCTCCTTATCCGTATCCGTCATCCCTCGACCAGCTCGGCGAAAGCCTTGACCACGGCATCAGTCTCGTGGGGCAGTCCCACGCTGGCCCGGATGTGGTCCCGCAGCCGCGGCGTGTCGAAGTAACGCAAGAAGATGCCCCGGTCACATAGACCATCGAAAATATCCTGGCCCCGCCCTTCGGGCAGCTGGCACAGGATGAAGTTGGCCTGGGAGGGCCAAATCTTCAACCCCGCGATCTCCCGAAGTAGGCCCATCTCCCGGTCCCGCTCGGCCACGATGCTCCGCACCCGGCCCAACAGGCCGGGCCGGTCTTGCAGCGAGGCCAGCAGGGCCACCTCGGCGGCCAGGTTCACGTTGTACGGGGGCTTCATGCTCATCATGGCCCTGGCCAGGTCCGGATTCATCACTCCCAGGCCGATGCGGAGCCCGGCCAGCCCGGCCCACTTGCTGAAAGTGCGGAGGACCACCAGGTTGGGATGCTCCCGAAGCAGGGGCAGCACCGTGTGACCGCAAAACTCGTAGTAGGTCTCGTCCACCACCACCAGGAGGCCGGTCTCCAGCAGGCCCCGAATCTGGGCCTCGGTGGCGATGTTTCCAGTGGGGTTGTTGGGCGAGGCGAAGAAGACCCCCTTGGTCTTCGGGGTGATGGCCCGCCGGACCGCCTCAACGTCGATCTCGAAGTTCTCGTCCCTCTCGACCGAGACGGTTTCCCCACCACAGATCTCCGTCGAGAAAGCGTACATGCCGAAGGTGGGAGACGGGATGACGATGTTCTCGCCGGAGCCGACGAACATCCGCATCAGCAGGTCAATGATCTCGTCGCTGCCGTTGCCGGCCACGATCTGCTCCGCCGGCACCTCCAGGTAATCAGCAAGGACCTCACGAAGCTTTCTCTGCTCCGGATCGGGATAATGGTTGAAATTCGGGAAGCTGCCAAGCGCCTCCACCACCCCGGGGGAAGGCCCGTAGGGGTTCTCGTTTCCGTTGAGGCGGATCACCTTGTCGGCCGGTATGCCGGCCCTTTGGGCCATGACCTCCATCGGCTCCACACCTTCGTAGGTTTTCAGCCGGCGTATGTGGGGTAACATGAGGCCGCTAACGTCGTTCATCTTTTTCAACCTGTTGTCCACCTCCGGGGAAGTTGCCCTGTGGCGCGGGCGATTGTGCAGGAAGCGGATATCCGCTTCCGTCCATCATATATGTACCGGTCAATCCGGGTCCGCCGGCGAGTCTAGGGCTCTTTGACCGTTGAATAGACAGCTAAGCTTGTTTGACAGTCCAAATCCCCCTGCATCCCCCATTTTCAAAGGGGGACCGAAGGTAATTTTGCTCCTCGCAGCGCTTGGCATTTTGTTCAAAGCTGAGTAGTCGGGCTCGAAGGTGCCCCCTCAAAAAATTCAACTTCTCTCCCGCCCGGCGTCTCCATCCAGGCTGTCTAATCGCACGGTGATGGCGCTGGCGTGGCCGGCAAGGCCCTCGGCCTGGGCAATCTGGACCGCGGCCGGCCCCAGCCGGCGAAAGTCCTCGGGGCTCAACCCTACCACCGGCATGGTGCGCAGAAACTGGTGGACGCTGAGGGCGGAGCTGAACCGGGCGGTGCCCCCCGTGGGCATTACGTGGCTCGGACCGGCGATGTAATCTCCCATGACCTCCGGCGAGAACTCACCGAGGAAGAGACCTCCCGCGTGTCTTACCCGGTCCACCCAGGCCCAGGGATCCCGCACCATGAGGCAGAGGTGCTCCGGGGCGATGCGGTTGGCCAGGTCCACCGCCTGGTCCACCGTGTCCACCAGCACCACCCGGCCCTGGCGCTCCAGGGCTCCTCGGGCCACCTCCCCCCTTGGCTGGGATGCCAGCTGGCGGTCGAGTTCCCCTTCCACGCCTTTCACCAGGCTGCCAGAGGTGGTGATAAGGATGGCGGTCGCCAGCGGGTCGTGCTCCGCCTGCCCGATGAGGTCGGCGGCGCAGAAGCCGGGGTTGGCGGTCTCGTCGGCGACCAGGATGGTCTCCGTGGGGCCGTACACGCCGTCGATGTCCACCTGGCCTTGCACCATCTTCTTCGCGTAGGCCACGAAGATGTTGCCGGGGCCGCAGATCTTGTCCACTTTGGGGACCGACTCAGTACCGTAGGCCATGGCCCCGATGGCTTGCACGCCGCCGACCTGGTATACGGCGTCGACCCCGGCAATCTCCGCCGCCACCAGCACCGCCGTGTTTAGCGGCTCGCTTCCCCGGCGCGGCGTGCTCAGAATTACCTCGCCGACACCGGCGACCCGGGCCGGGATGGCGGTCATCAACACCGTCGAAGGATAGGCGGCGGTGCCGCCGGGCGCGTACAGGCCCACCCGGTCCAGGGGGCGAATCAGCTCTCCCAGGCCCTTCTCCCCGTCCACCCAGTCCCGAGGCAGGACCGCCTCGTGGAACTCTCTTATCCGGGCGGCGGCCAGCTCCAGGGACTGGCGCAGCTCGGTGGACACCTGGGCACGCGCTTCCGCCATTTGGGCGGAGCTAACCCTTAGATCGTCCAGATCCAGGCCGTCGAGCAGCTTGGTATAGCGCCGGACCGCGGCGTCCCCCTCGCCCCGCACCTCACGGAGGATGCGGACCACCGACTGCTCCGGGGTAACCCCGTCCCCGAAGGCCTGGCGGGTCCGGGCCAGAACAGATTCGGGCAGAGAACTCAGGTCCAGGGGGTCAACCCGGACCAGGACCTCTTCCGCCCCTTCAATGCCCCGAATCAGTCTGAGCTTCACTGGTTTTGTCCTTCGGCTTGCGAGTTACCGGCCCGGAGGCGGCGAGACACCCCGCCGCACCTGAGACCGGGAAACGGTCTCAAGTCTTCGAATATGTCGGGAATCCCAATTAGGCCGGGCCCCAATGCTCTCGCGCTTGGGCCACCGTCTCGTCCACGACTCTTTGCTGGTAGGCGTCGATCTGCTCCCGGGGTATTCGTTCGTAGACCCGCTCCAAGCTGCCGGGCATCTCCTCTAGGAAGCCGTCCACCGCCTGTTGTACGTCGTCGTCACCCCGGTACATCCGGTTCAACGACCGCCTCAGCCGTTCCCAGCTAAACTCCCGGGCGACGAACCGGCCCACCCATTCTTTCCATTCGCCCAGCGCCTCCGCGCCGAGGAAACCCACTTCCAGCCCCACCTCATCCGCGGGCATTGCCGCTATGGCCTGGAGATGATCTCCCACATGAGGCAACGCTCTGCGGTCCATGTCGAGCTGCAAAGCCCGGTCCCATATATGAGCCTCCACTTTGTTGCCGGCGGCCATTGTGCTTCCCTCGGGGGGTGAAAAGCAGGGGCGGTAGATAGCGATTATCCAGACTTCGTCGGCCACCAGGTGGCTAATGTAGCCCAGAATGAAGGCCCGGGTGGCGTTAGACAGCATTTCGTAATCGGCCAGCTCTGGGTGAAGCCGAAACATCGCACGCAGTCCGGTCCCCACCTCGTCGACAGACAGCGGCGAGAAGTGGGTGCGTTCCCTGGGCCACTTGGTCATGGCCCGCATATCGGGCGCGGTGGACCCCAGGAAGACGCTGCCGAGGTTGTCCGAAAGGCACCCCCAGTCCAGCCGCTCTACAACCTGGTTGACCAGGAATACGTGGGTCGGTAAGTTCGGCATGGTACCTCTAGCTATCAGCGGTCAGCGGTCAGCTTTCAGCACCGCCCCGAACCTGCCGCTGACCGCCCGGATTGGCGTTAAGGTTCGCGGTCGAATAAGAGGCGGTACGCTTCGGAATGCCCTTCAAACAGGTAGCTGACCTGGGATGCGGCGATGTCCACGGCCCCGCAGTCCCGCAGATGGTCCACGGCATCCTGCAGCATCTCTTTCTTGACCAGCAGGCTGACGCTGTGCCAGTCCTGCTCTTCCACATTATAGACCCTGGCGACGGTGGGGCCGCGCAGCCCGGCTAGATCGGGCCGGGCCAGAACGGTGGAGCTGACTTCCGCGGCAGATGGACCCCGAACGTTGGCCGTCAGGCGATAGTAGGACTTGGCCCGGAGGTACGCTTCCATGGGCTCCACGAGCGACCGGGCCAGGCCCAGGCCAGTGGGGCTCCCGGCGAGAAGCCCTGGGTTTCCGATGAGACAGGCCTGAGAGACCAGAACGGTGCCGTCTTCCAGGGTTCTCAGCCGGTTTTCCCGGAGGGTCGTGCCCGTGGAGGTCAGGTCCGCGATCAGGTCGGCATACCCGGCGGCAGGGGCGGCCTCCAGCGTACCGCTGGTGGGTACCAGGGTGAAGTAGTTGATGCCCCTCTCGAACATGTGCCGGCGCAGCAAACGGGGGTACTTGGTGGCGATGCGGAGCTGCTTCCCTTCCTGGCGAAACTCCAGCGCCAGATCGGCCAGGTCGGCCACCGAGGCAACGTCCAGCCAGGAGTCGGGCACGGCCAGAACCAGTTCGCAGCGCCCGAAGTGCAGATCATCGATCAGCGCGACCACCCGCCCTTCGTCGCCACAGCCTTCCAAATACCGGTCCATGCCGGTAATTCCCAGCTCCGCGCTGCCCTCCTCGACCTTTTGGGTGATGTCCGCGGCCCGCTGGAGCAGCACCTCGACTTCGGGCAGGGCCGGAATCCAGGCGGTATAGCGGCGGGTGCTGGGGCGGAGCACCGATAGGCCGCAAGCCTCCATGAAATCCAGCGTACTCTTGTGCAGCTCACCGTCGCTGGGCAAGACCAGCCGCAGGGCCGCCTTGGCGCCGGCCCGAATGGGTCCGCCTCCGCCGTTATTCCACCGCATGGGTCGTTCGCCGTCCATCCTCGTGCACCACCACCACCTGCTTGATCCCCTTCTTGGCGGCGTAGGAAAGGGCTTGCCCCAGCTCTCTCTGGGTGACCTCCACCTCAGCCCGGAGCCCCTCTTTTCGAAACTCCGAGGTTACCCGAAGGGCCTCCGAGTAGCTGCCCGGATCGGCAGCCATCACCAGGGCCAATGGGCGCTCCGGCGGCCAGCTCGCACCGCCATCGGTCCGGGGGTCCAGGGCGAGCAAAGCCTCCAGGTTGTAGGCGAAGCCCAGCGCCGGGAGAGGTCCCTCACTCCCCAGAGCGCGGGCCAGTCCATCGTACCGCCCGCCGCCCCCAATAGCTTCGGGCCAATCCGGATGCCTTACCTCGAACACTATCCCATTATAGTACGCCAGCCCGCGCACCAACCCGAAATCCAGGACCAGGTGGCTGGCTATTCCCTTCTCGGCCAGGAGCAGGTCCAGATACTCCGACAGCCGGCCGAACGCCGTGC
Organism: uncultured Chloroflexota bacterium; assembly: GCA_913020235.1. Next base: position 7,046 of record CAJWBT010000005.1, on the reverse strand, counting down.
TGTCGGCCCCGGACGCCCGGACCACGGCGCCGGCGGCCTCCAAAGCGCCCCTGGGCTCTCCTCGCACCGCCGCCAAATCGAAAGCCAACTCCAAGCCGCGGCGCAGCTTACTCTCGTCGTCTCCGCCCCGAAGCTTACGCAGCAGCCGGTCCACCACCTCGCCGGCGGTCCGTTGCCCCAACTGGTCGGCGGCGCTCCATTGCAACAGGCCATGGAGGACCACCCTTGACTGGGCGTCATCCAGGCCTTCGATGGCGTAGCCCAGATACTCGTCCTGGCCGCCACGGCCGGTCAGGCGCAAGCGGCGCGCCTCCTCCAGCACCCGCGCCACCGCCTCTCCACCTTCTCTTAGGCTCGGCAGGCTGCCAACGATAAACGTCTTAGCCCGCTCGGAAACCTCCACCGCGTCGAGCACGCTGTTGAGTACGTCCAGGTCCGCCAGCTCCAGCCGCCAGCCTTCTATCCCTAGCTCCGCCGGCACCATGGCTGCCAGGCCCAGCATCTCAACGTCGGCCATCATGTTCGGCGCCCCCACCAGCTCAGCCCCAACCTGAGTGAACTGGCCGCTGGCCTCGGGGTGAGAGTCCTCGTAGCGGAACACCGGCCCGGCATATTGCCAGCGGGCCGGCAGCTCGATCTCGCCGGCGTTTTCAAGGTAGTGGCGTAGGATGGAGGAGGTGAACTCGGGGCGGAGGCTTACTTGAGCGCCACCGGCGTCGGTAAAGCTGTAGATGCGTGAAGCCAGTTCGCCACCGGATTTGCGCAGGAACAGCTCGGTAGCTTCCAGAATGGGCGTCTCCAGGCAACCGTATCCGAAGCTGCTGAACAGCCCCATCAACCGGTTCTGGAGGTCTCGCTTTAGGTGCCACGACTCCTGAGCGAGGTCACGCATGCCTTGGAGCCGGGAAACGGTTCTCATTGGTCCGCCGGATTTACCATACGTCTCGATTGGCGGGTATTGTACATCAGCCACATTGCAGGTTCAACAGAATCCCTTGCCGCGAGGGCCGGGTTTGACAGGGGGGACATAGCCCGGGATTTGGGTTTGCCACAGAGGCACAGAGGCACGGAGAAGAAAAGGGCAAGGCCAGCCACTTGGTACCCAACATCGAGGATTACCGTTACGATCATCCGTTGACCCTGAGCTTGTCGAAGGGCGCTCGACCAGTGGTTCGATAAGCTCACCACGAACGGTAGTAGTAACGCCGATTATTGCAAGTAAGCACAAGTGCACGGAGCCCCCGTAGCCTCACGGCATGGAGACTACGGGTGGGCGTTGAGGCCGCCATCCACGTAGACGGGCTGGCCGGTGGCGTAGTCACAGGATTCCGAGCACAGGTAGACCAGCAGGGGGCCGATGTCCCGGGGATGGCCTTTGCGGCGCAACGGGGTGTAGCGGACCAGCAACTCCTCCCGCTGCACCTCCAGGGGAACGTCCTCCGTGATGAACCAGCCGGAGCCGAGAGCGTTGCACCGGATATTGTCCTTTCCCCACTCTATGGCCAATGAGCGGGTCAGGGATAGGAGCGAAGCCTGGCTGACCGCGAAGGCGGACCCGTTGGTCATGCCCCGCTCCGCCAGGATAGACACCAGGTTCACGATCCTCCCGTATTTCCGTTCCCGCATCCGCGGTCCCACCGCCTGGCAGAGGAGAAACGCCGCCCGGATGTTGCGCGATTGCACCTCGTCCCACTCCTCCAGTGAAATCTCGGTAAACGGCTTGGCGAACATGCTCCGGCCGTCGTTCACCAGGATGTCCACCTGGCCGTGGCGGCTGTCGAAGGCTTCCATGGCCCGCGCCAACTCCGACGGGTTCCCAGCCCCGATGTCGGCCGCCACCCCCCCGTGGTCCCCCGGAGAGCCGGCCAGGGCCGCCAGAACCGGGTCCAGCAGGTGCTGGCGGCGGGCCAGGGTAAAGACCGACGCCCCGGCCTCCGCCAGAGCCTGGGCCAAGACGGGCGCCTGGTCGCCGCCGGCGGTGGAAAGGATCGCCACCCGACCGGAAAGGCTGTATTCGTCAAGTACGGGCATGGTTTCCTCCAGTAGCATTCAGCGATCAGCGGTCAGCTTTCAGCCCCCCCGTCTTCTGGCCAGTCGCCGCACGCTGATTGCTCGAATCATGGCTCCAACGGAACGACCGGCGCGTGGCCGGCGGGAATTATCCCCGCGGCCAAGCCGGCGCCGTCGGCGATGAACATCTCACCCGTCATGTAGTCGGAGGCGCCCGACGCCAGGAAGACCGCCAAGGGGCCCAGGTCTTCCGGCCGGCCCAGCTTGCCGATGGGCAGATAATCCCCGGACCGGGGCATCGACGCCCGTATATCGGAATCGGTCCCCGTGGTGGGGATGAAACCGGGCACGATGCTGTTGGCCGTGATGCCGTGGCGGGCCAGGCTGAAGGCCAACACCCGGGTGAGCTGAATCATCCCGCCCTTGCTGCAGCAGTACATGTAGATCTCCCGCCCGCCCCGCAACCCAAACCCGGAGGCGACGTTGATGATCTTGCCCTGGCCTCGGTCCGCCATGGGCCGGGCCGCGGCCCGGGCGCAGTAGAAGGCGCCGCTCAGGTTCACGTCCATCACCCGGTGCCAGTCTTCGTCGGTGTGGTCCCAGATGGGCTTGCGGACGTTGTCTTGCACCGCGCCGGCGTTGCTGATCAGAACGTCGATGTGACCGTAGTGGTCCACGACGGTGGAGATCAGCCGGTCCACCTGACCCGAGTCGGTAACGTCCGTGGACACGGCGATGGCGGCTCCACCCAGCTTGGTCACTTCGGCGGCCGCTTCCTCGATGGGACCCTGCCGGCGCCCGGCGATGCAGAGGGCGGCCCCCGCCCGGGCCATGGCGCGCACCATTGCCCGGCCCAAGCCGGTCCCGCCGCCGGTGATGACCACGGTCTTCCCTTCTAAGCTGAGAGCCTCTAGCATGCGATCCTCGTTGTTTGTGCCCGCGGACGTGTCTCGAATAGCGGTCAGCATTCAGCTGTCAGCGGTCAGCGCTCAACCCCCCGGTCTCATAGCTGACCGCTGACAGCTGAATGCTGACCGCTCGAATTACGGCTCCAACGGGATTACCGGCGCATGGCCGGTGGGGATTATCCCGGCGGTCATGCAGCCGCCGTCGACGATGATCATTTCGCCCGTCATGTAGTCGGAAGCATCGGACGCCAGGAACACCGCTACGGGTCCGATGTCCTCAGGACAGGACATCTTGCCCGTGGGCAGCCAGTCCGCTGAAGGGGGCGGGGTTGCCCGCGATTCTGAGTACGCGGCATCGGTGGGAATGTATCCGGGGGATATGCTGTTGGCGGTTATGCCGTAGCGGGCCAGGTTGAACGCTAGCACCCTGGTAAGCTGGACCATGCCCCCCTTGCTGCAGCAATACATGTAGATGTCCCGCCCGCCCCGCATGCCGTAAGAAGAAGCAACGTTGATGATCTTGCCCTTCCCCCGGTCCGCCATGGGGCGTGAAACGGCCCGGGAGCAGTAGAAGGCGCCGCTCAGGTTCACGTCCATCACCCGGTGCCAGTCTTTGTCGCGATGGTCCCAAATGGGCCTACGCACGTTGTCCTGGACCGCGCCCGCGTTGTTGATCATCACGTCGATGTGGCCAAAATGCTCCAGAGTGGTGGTAATCAACCGGTCCACCTGGCTTGAGTCGGAGACGTCCGTGGAGATGGCCAGGGCGTCGCGGCCCGTGGCCTTCACTTCGGCGGCCGCGTCTTCTATCGGGCCGGGCCTGCGCCCGCCGATAGACACGTGGGCCCCCGCCCGGGCCAGGTGACGCACCATGGCCAGCCCGATACCGGTCCCGCCGCCGGTGACCACTACTACCTTGTCATCAATGCTAAGTTTGTCCAGCATACGACCCTCTTCGCTACGGCCCGCGGGTGTCCCGCGAAGCGACTGCGGCCTCCCTAGCTTGCGTGCCAGGGAGCGCTGCCAGTAGGATAGGCTTACTCGACAACGCCGGCGTCCGGCCGGCGAATCCGGGCATCAAACCGTTCACAGGCGCACATCCTCACCGGTCCGCGCTTCTTGCGCCGTCGAAGGAGCCGGACCCTGCAGGGTGACGTCCCCGGCGCTCAAGGTAATCAGCCGGCCGTCGTCCAAGCGAAGCTGGAGGTTACCCAACTGATCCACGTCCTCGGCGTTGCCCGCGTAGGACTCTCCTCGCCAGTGGGCCCGCACCCGTTGGCCCAGGGTCTCCAGCAGAGCCCGCCACTCCGCCATCGGCGAGCCGCCCTGGCCCACCTGAAGGTAAAGGGCGTCCAGGTCGTGCAAGAGCTGCCGGAGCACGTCCTCGCGGGGAACGGGGCGCCCGGCCTCGGCGTTCAGGGCAGTTGCAAAGCTGGCGATGTCCTCCACAGCTTCGGTATCCAGCCCGACGTTGATCCCGATACCCACCACGGCATGGGAGACTTCACTCCCGGTCACAACGCTTTCCGCCAGTATTCCGGCGACTTTCTTGCCTTCAATCAGCACGTCGTTGGGCCATTTGATACGCGGGTCAAGGCCCGTCGTCTTCCGGATGGCCCGCGTCACGGCTACCCCGGCCAGGATGCTCAACAAAGGGAGGGCGTGCAACGTAGGCCGGAACACTACTGACAGGTACAGGTTGCCTTCGCGGGACACCCAGCTTCTTCCCATCCGGCCCCGCCCCGCCGACTGGCTTTCCGCCACCACCACCGTGCCTTCCTCGGCCCCTGCTTCCGCCTCTTGGGCGGCCTCGTCCATGGTGGAGGCTATCTCCTGGAAGAACAAGAGCCGCTTGCCTACCACCCGGGTGAACAGCCCGCCTCGCAAGGTGGCCGAGACCAGGTTTCCGGGCATCGCTCGCTCCCGTGGCGTTCCAGCCGCCGATGGCTGCGGTGAGTGTACCACGGGGTGCCGGGGAAGGCCACGACGGGGCGGTCGCAGGGGAACGGTCAGGGGGACCCTTTCGAAAGAGCCTCGGGTTGGGCCTGGCTTCGACCCAGGCGATCAGCCAAGAATAGCACCGGTCAGCGCGGTCCGGGCGTCCTGGAATTCGGCTTCGCTCAGCGCTCCGAGCCGGCGCAGGACCATGGAGGTCTTCACGGTCGCCAGACGGGCGCGGACCAGGGCCGGACGGGGCAGATTGGCCTCCTCCCAGCCCTCAATTCGGTAGTCTCCGGGCCGGGCGGTAGCCGCCGACCGGCTGGTTATCTGGGCGATGACCAGCTCCCCGGTGGCTTGGTTGAATTCGGAAGGGCTCAGCACCAGGGCGGGGCGCTTCCTACCCCCGACGCCCTCGCCGAAGGGATAGGGGACCAGGATGATGTCGCCCGCTTCATAGCCGGTCATAAACGGAGTCCTCTTCGCTGTCCCAATCTTCACTGAAGGCTGACTCGGATGGAGAGGCAGTGGCGACGGAGGGAGCCAGTTGGCCCAGGTGGAGTTCCCGGATGGCCCGCTGGGTTACCCGGTACCAGGCCTGGCCATCGGCAGCCGGCCAAACTTCCAGGTATTCCGCTCCGACCTGGGCGCCGATCCAGGTGTGGGTGATGCCCCGCTTGTCCAGCAGATCGAACATCCGGCGCTGCTCCATCGCTCCGGCCACGTGGACCTGCTCCAGCAACTCGCTGCGGGCGTCGTGGGGCCGCAATTCAGGGGTCCGGGCTTCCATGTCGCGGACCAACTCTTCCAGCCGCCGCAGGGTCCGCTCGATGCTCTTGATGTACCGGTATGCCTGGCCGCTCTGTGCGCTGGTCATGTGCCCCCCCTGGTCTCGAGCTATCAGCTTTCAGCCGTCAGCTGTCAGCCGTAGGGGCAGCCGGTGGCTGCCCGCCTTCTACCACCCGTGCTCAATTCTGTCGCGGAGCACGTCCACCAGATCGGCTATGGGTATCCTGGCCTGTTCCATGGTGTCCCGGTCGCGAATGGTGACTTGCTGGTCTTCCAGGCTGTCGAAGTCCACCGTGACGCAGTAGGGGGTACCTATCTCGTCCTGCCGCCGGTAGCGCCGCCCGATGCTCTGAGCGTCGTCGTACTGGGTGTTGAAGCTCTTGCGCAGTCGGGCGTACATCTCCCGGGCCGCGGGCACCAGCCGGGCGTTGCGGCTCAGGGGCAGCAGCGCTACCGTGACCGGGGCCAGCTTCCGGTGCAGGTGCAGCACCACCCGGACCGCGTCTCCCTGCTTCTGTCCAGGGTCCGGCTCCTCGTCATAGGCGTCCAACCAGAAGGCCAGCGTGGCCCGGTCGACGCCGCCGGAGGGCTCGATGACGTAGGGGAAGTACCGTGACTCTTCGCCTTCCCCAGCCGACTCGTCGAAATAGGTCAGGTCCTGGCCGCTGGCCTCGGAGTGCCGGCGCAGATCGAAGTCGGTACGGTTGGCGATCCCCTCGAGTTCGGCCCAACCCCAGGGGAACCGGTATTCGATGTCGTAGCAGTCCTTGGCGTAGTGGGCCAGCTCGTCCTCGGCGTGCCGGCGCAGGCGCAGGTTCTCCGGGCGGATGCCGTAGGCCAGGTACCAGTCAAACCGGGTCTGCACCCATTGGTCCAGCCACTCGGCGTCCGTGCCTGGCTTGACGAAGAACTCGACCTCCATCTGCTCGAACTCGCGGGTGCGGAAGGTGAAGTTGCCCGGCGTAATCTCGTTGCGGAAGGCCTTGCCGATCTGGCCGATGCCGAAGGGGAGCTTCTTGCGGGTGGAGTTGAGCACGTTGGTGAAGTTGACGAAGATCCCCTGGGCGGTCTCGGGCCGCAAGTGGACCTCGGAGGCGGTATCCTCGACGGGACCCATGAAGGTCTTGAACATGAGGTTGAACTGGCGGGGGTCGGTAAGCTCTCCGGCGCACTCGGGACATTGGTCCCCTTCCAGGTCTTCGCTGCGATACCGGCGGTTGCAGCTCTTACACTCCACCAGCGGATCGGAGAAGTTCTCCACGTGGCCGCTGGCCACCCATACTTGGGGGTGCATCAGGATGGCAGCATCCAGCCCCACCATGTCGTCCCGCTCCAGGATGACCGAACGCCACCAGGCCTCTTTGACGTTGCGCTTCAGCTCCACGCCGAGGGGGCCGTAGT
>CAJWBT010000004.1 GCA_913020235.1 uncultured Chloroflexota bacterium | reverse complement strand
CGGCATCTCGGGGTACGTCCACCACATTCTGCCGGTGCCCTGCGTCCGGGTGTGGCTGGAATTTGTCCGGGGCCTGGACCGGCAGTAGCCACCTCCGGAGGGTCTTGCCTTAAAAGTACCCTGGCGTCTGTCACCCCGAGTGAAGCAAGGGGTCTGGGGTGATGGGCCCAGGCTGCCAAAGAGCAACCCCGCACCAGATTCCTCGTCGCTTCGCTCCTCGGAATGACAGTCTTGAGGCAAAGCCCCTCCGGAGGGTAGACCTGATCTGTGCGCCCGGCGTGGTTCTCCATTCAGCTGATGTTTTGCATCGTCTCGCCGCTCCTTCGCATCAAATTCCGAAGACGGCCGCCAAGGACCCCGCCCCGTTGGAACCCCTTGGTGTTCCGCAGGTCTTTTGTTGACCCGGCTAGCTGCAGCGCATACAATCGTCCCAGATTGCGGGGGCTTAACCGGCCAACCTCGGGACCGTTCCACCTTCTCAGAGAACTGGGGCGCGCGGGGATTTGACCGGTGCGCCCCCTAGCTTTGCCGAGGAGCAGGCGGATGGCCGAATCCCTTAGCCGTACCTTTAGCCGGTATATCGCCTCGCTCGACTACGAGGCGCTGCCTCCGGAGGTGGTGGACAAGGTAAAGGCGTCGCTGCTGCACGCCCTGATAATCTCCATCGTGGGCGCGGGGACCCCCTTGGGCCAGGCCGCCATCGCCCTGGTAAAGGAAGAAGAGGCCAAAGCCGACGGCGCGACGATTCTGGTGGAGGGCAGCCGGGCCACCCGCTTCGGCGCAGCCTCGGCCAACAGCAAGCTGATGCACGCCACCAACCAGGGGGACTCCTACCGGATGTTGCTTCACCCGGGCCCCTGCATCATCCCGGCGGGGCTGGCCACCTCCGAGCTGGGGGGCCACTCCGGGAAGGAGCTGCTCACGGCCCTGGCAGCCGGTTACGAGGTTGAGGCCCGGATTGGCGGGGACTTCATCCCTACCACCCAGGCCCGGGGCTTCCGTTCCAGCGCGGTGTACGGCACCCTGGGCCCGGCGGTCACCACCGGCAAACTGCTGGGCCTCACCGAGGGGCAGCTGGTCACGGCGCTGGCCCTGGCCTGCACCTTCACCGGCGGCACCACCGAGGGGCCCCGCTCCGGCGGCCGGGAGATGGTGTTCCACGAGCCCAACGCTACCCGCAACGGGATCATGGCCGCCCTGCTGGCGCGGGAGAACGTCCGGGGCTCGGAGTTGGCATTAGAGGGGGAGGCCGGGTTCTACAACGCCTTCACCGGCAACAACCGGGGCGAGCTGACCCATGCCTTCCAGGAGGGGCCGCTCCAGACCGAGATGGCCAACGTGGTCGCCGACCTTGGCTCCCGCTGGGAGCTGATGCACGTGACCCCCAAGATGTATCCCACCGCGGGCTACAACAACCCGGTCATCGACCTGATGGTCCGGCTCCGGGCCAATCACCCGGTTCCCGTGGAAGAGATTGAGAGCATCACGCTGGATATGAACTGGCTGGAAACCACCTACCCCTCCCCGGCATTCCCCAACCCGGCGCGCCGCGCTCCGGGCCTGGGCAGCACCCAATTCTACGCCGCCTATACCTGCGTCCACGGCAGCTACCCTCCCCTCAGCGCCCGAATCGACCCCGGACAAGGACCTTCCGGAGAGGACCATGCGGTAGCCGGTCTGATGGAGCGCATCGAGGTGGTGGGGCATAAGGACCGGCCTGCCTTCGCGCCCCGCATTACCATTCGCCTGCGAGACGGGACCCGGCACGAAGATCAGTTCCAGGGCGATGAGCTGGAATGGGACCTGGCCACGGAGATCCGGAGAATAAGCGCTTTGTTCTCCGAGCTTCCCTGGCCCGAGGACCAGCTCCATTCCATCGTCCAGGCTGTTTCCAGCCTGGAGGGCCAATCCCGGGTGGACCCCCTGATCCAGCTTTGCGTGCGGCGGTAGCTAATCGGCGTCGGGCCGGCCCGGACCTGGTCCGCCCGCCAGCTTCCACAGCTTTACGATCTGGAGCGGCGAACCAAATGCCTAGTCCATCACTCAGGGCAGAAGTTGGAAACAGACCCACGTGGAGCCGGCTGGCCCGCGTCCTCGGCGGCCTCCTAGTACTGGTGGCCATCGCCGCGTGCTCCTCCTCTCCCACCTCCACCCCGGTGCCCACCGGCCCGGAGGTCGATGCGGTGTTTGTCACCACCGACATCGCAGTCGGGAGCAACCGGGTGGTCTTCGGCCTAATCGACCGCGATGGGATGCCGGTGCGGGCCTCGGCAGCGCGGGTGCGGGCCGCTTATCTTCCGCCGGGTCAGGATACCGCTGAGGTTCGGGAAACCGCCACCGCCGAGTTCTTCCAGTGGCCGACGGGCTCCCAAGGGATCTTCAAGGTCAACCTGGACCTGGACATCTCCGGGGTCTGGCGGGTGGAGGTGGACGCCACGACGGCCAATGGAACACCCATTACCGCTCAGGGCTCGCTTACGGTGCGGCCGGAGTCCATCACACCGGCCATCGGGTCTCCGGCGCCCGCCAGCATCACCCCCACACTGGACGGTGTGGACGACCTGGCAACTATCACCAGCTCCACCGACCCCGACCCTGACCTGTACCGTCTTTCGGTCGACCAGGCGCTGACGGCAGGCAAGCCCCTGGTGGTGGTGTTTGCGACTCCGGCCTTTTGCGTATCAGCTACCTGCGGCCCTCAGGTGGAGATTCTCTCCCAGCTCAAGGAGCGGTTTCCCGGCCAGGCCAACTTCATCCACGTGGAGGTGTTCGAGGACCCCCACGAAGTCGAAGCCGGCACCACCGCCCCACGCCATGTCAAAACCGTGGCGGAGTGGAAGCTGCCCACCGAGCCTTTCTCCTTTATCATGGGCAAAGACGGGCTGGTAGCCGCCAAGTTCGAAGGGTTCACCACCGTGGAGGAACTCGAGGTGGCGCTTCGAGAGGTCGTCACCGGGTAACGGCCGGCCATTCAGCTACACTTCCCCGCAACTGAAGACAGGCGGCCGGCCGTCGAAAGCCCGCCCTAGTCGGCTATATCCACCGCCACCAGGGTGTCGCCGTCCGCAACGTAAGTCACCACCACGGGCTGGCCTAGTAGCTGGTGCTCTCGTAGGTGGGATGGGGTGAAACCCACGAAGCCGGCGCCCGAGGTGAAAGTCCAAATCTTCCCCGCCTCGTCGCGGATCGCGAGGCTCTCCAACTCGGTAAGGTTCCGTCCCTCGACCGCCACCAGCAGACCGCGGACCTCTCCACCGCCCTCCGGCGTGGCTTCAGTCCCTCCCCCACAGCCGGATAACAGGACCAGGACCAGGACCAGGGCCGCGGCCACACCGGGTAGCACGCGGGCGCTGCTCTGCCCGCGGAAACGGTCACCACCGCGGGTCACCAGCCCCAGGGTTCGCTTTCCAAGCCTACCCCCGTCAGCCGCGGCAGCGTGGCCGGGACCCTTGGCAAGGCTTTCTGCTCGGTCTAAATCGTCCATTCGCGTTTCCAAAAAAATACCATAGTCCCTCAACAACCCAGCCAGAGAATCCAACCCGCTCGACCAGGTGGCGCGCCCAGTACAAAAGCTCGTTTGACAAGCCCCAAGGGCTATGTTACTTTGCGGGTCAGATTTCGCCCTTTGCCCGGGGTAACCGGCTTTCAGCGGCCCCCGGTGGGTCCGGCCGTCGGGCCGGACCAATATACGCAAACCGTACCTGTGTAGCTGGAGCATTCTAGCCGCTGAACTGGTCCCTTCGGACGAGTTGAGTCCGCCGGCGGCGGACCTCCTGCCTGGGTCGCCTTGCCAATCGTTGCTGAGCTTCTTCTGGTGTTTTGATGGCGGTAGCCGAGACCGGCGTGCTTCATTATACTTCCTGCAAGGTACGGACGTGGTTTCGCGGTCTATCCCTGGTAGCAGTATTGTCGACCTTCGCCCTGGTGGTGCTCGGGGGCGTGGTCCGGGTCACCGGATCGGGACTGGGCTGTCCCGACTGGCCGCTGTGCCACGGTGGCGTCCTGCCGCCCCTGGAGATGGAAGCGATCATCGAATACACCCACCGGGTGGTGGCGTCCGCACTGGTGGGCCCCCTGGTCCTGGCCACCTGCGGCCTCGCCTGGATAGCGTTTCGCTGGGAGCCGTGGCTGACCATCCCGGCCGCGGCGGCGCTGCTCCTGCTGGTGGCGCAGGCCATCCTGGGCGGTGTCACCGTGGTCAACGAGCTGCCAGGGGACATCGTGATAGCCCATCTGGCCCTTGGCGAGGCCTTGCTAGGGTGCCTGGTGCTCATCTCGGTGATCGCCTACCGAGGGCCGCCGGCCCTTCCAGCGGCAGGGTGGGCCGGTAGTTTCCCGTGGCTGTCCTTGGCGTCGGCGGGGACCGTCTACTTTCTCCTCCTATCCGGCTCGTATGTGACCAACGCCGGGGCGACCGGCGCTTGCCTCGACTGGCCGTTGTGCCAGGGTGATGTTCTTCCGGAGCACCGGTTGCAGATAATACATATGGCGCACCGGTTTGTTGCCGCAATTGCCGGGCTATTCCTGGCGTTCGTCCTGTACGTGGGGATTCGGCGGGGGCGCCAGCCCGAGTCCATTGTATTGCTGTCGAAGGGCATTGCGGCCCTTTTCCTGGCCCAGGTGTTGATAGGGGCGGTCACCGTGTGGCTGAAGTTTCCGGCGGACTTCCGGGCGCTCCACCTGGGCGTGGCTACAGCGGTTTGGGGAACCGTCGTGGTGCTGGCGGCCCTGAGCTTTACCGCGAAGCATCTCTCAACCGTGGAGCCGGGCAATGCTTGAGCAACTGCTGCTGGCAAAGCCGGGCCTGGGAAGGTACGCCCGGGCGGCGCGGGTCTTCGCCGATTACCTGGCGTTGACCAAGCCCCCGATAGTGTTGCTGCTGCTGATCACCGCTCTGGGCGGAATGTTCCTGGCCGCGGGCGGCGTGCCCCCGCTGAGTGTGCTCCTCCTGGTGTGCGCCGGTGGAGCGTTGGCGGCCGGGGGCGCCAACGCCCTCAACCACTACCAGGACCACCACATCGACGAGTTGATGTCCCGCACCTGGCAACGGCCGGTCCCTTCGGGCCGGATATCCCGTCGCCAAGCCCTCGCCGTCGGCGTCATCTTGAACCTGGCGGCCATCGTGTCCCTGGCCGTCTGGGTCGGCCTTCTGGCGGCGGCGCTGACCCTGGCGGCGACACTGATCTACGTGTTCGTTTACACCGGCTGGTTGAAGCGGCGTACCCCACAAAATATCGTCATCGGCGGAGCAGCGGGAGCGATTCCCCCCGTGGTGGGCTGGGCCGCGGTGACCGGCGGCCTGGGGTTACCCGCGCTGTACCTCTTTGCCATCATCCTCCTCTGGACGCCGCCCCACTTCTGGGCGCTGGCCCTGCTGATGCAGGGGGACTACCAGAAGGCCGGCATCCCCATGCTTCCGGTGGTTTCGGGCCGCGCCTATACGGCCTGGAACATCCTGGCCTACTCGCTGGGCCTGGTCGCCCTGACCCTGGCGTTCGCCATCACCTCCACGGTGGGCTGGGTCTACCTGGGCACGGCGGTGCTCCTGGGAGGCGGGTTCATCGCGCTGGCCTGGCAGTTGAAGCGGACCACCTCTTCCCGGAACGCCCGGAGGCTTTACCTCTACTCTCTGCTCTACCTGGCCCTACTGTTCACCGCGATGATGTTAGATAGCGCCGTTACCCTCTAGTGTACCGCCTTGTAAATAGCTGCACATTGGCGGAATTGTGCGACATTCCTTTCTCACGATCGTCTTTCCGGCGCAAGCCGGAATCCAGAGAAGCGCTGGCTGGTTCCCCCCTTCCGCGTAAGGGCCGGGATGGCTGACCGGGTATCAAGTCATTTACGACGCACTAGACTAGCCAACCGCCTTGGAACTCACCGAACAGTACCTGCGGGCAGCAGAGCGGAGACATGTCCGATTCAGCCAGGATGACAACAGCCGGGCATTTGCCACATTGTCCTCGTTCTATTAGAGTGACGAACGGTAGGTTGACGAAGTAAGGGCCGTACCGGGCCGTTTCCGGCGGACCGACCCATTCCAGAGAGCCGGCTTTCCGGACTGAACAGGAGCAGCGCGCATGCAGGCAGAGCGACACCAGGGCAATGGATTGCAGTACCTGACGGTATTGCCGGATGACTACCAGCCGGAGCTGCGCTATCCCTTGATAATCCTGCTGCACGGCTTCGGGGCCAACATGCAGGACCTGGCCGGGCTGGCCCCGGTCATCAACCAAACGGGCTACGTTTACGCCTGCCCCAACGCTCCGATCGCCTTCGACCTGGGCTTCGGGCAAATGGGCTACGGCTGGATGTCACCCCAAGGCCAGGGCTCCCCGGAGGAGGTCGAGACCGCCGAGACTCTGCTTGCCGAGTTCTTCGAAGAGGTGTTTCAGCAGTTCCAGGTCGCGCCGGGACAGGCCATACTGCTGGGCTTCTCCCAGGGCGGCGGCATGACCTACCGGTGCGGACTCCCCCGGGCCGAGACCTTTGCCGGCCTGGTGGCCCTTAGCGCCTCCCTGCGCGACCCGGATGAGCTTGAGGCCCGGCTGCCCCAGGACCGGAGCCAGCCAATCTTCGTGGCCCATGGCCGGGCCGATCCCATGGTTTCGGCCGGCAACGCCCGCCGGGCCCGCGAGTTCCTTGAGCAAAAAGGGTACAGCCCGGAGTTCCACGAGTACGATATGGGCCACGAAATCAGCGGGGACGAACTCAACGACCTGATACCGTGGATGGCGAGAGTGCTTCCACCGCTGCAGCCGGGCGCCTAGCGCCGCTTCCAAGCCGGCTTGACGCCTTGCCCAGGCCCCCCATCCCACCGGCAAGCTCAGGGCAGGCTCAATTGCTCCCCAGAATAAGATACAAGAATCTCTTTGTTACGCTGAGATTCTTCGCTTCTCTCATAATGACAACGATCAGTATCAAGTTGACTGAGTACTAATCGTGTTTCCAGCCAGTCACCCGTGTCAGTTGGATGTCAACCAGGAGCATCTCGCCCCCGGAAAGCAGCTCCCTGGCGTAGGCGGAGCCCTTCTCCGGTCCATCGTACTGGACACAGATACGCTCGATCACCTGGAGAAGGTCGCGGTCGGTAACCCGGCCCTCTCCCTCTAGCACCACGTACTTGTAGGGCCGATGGTCGGTGGCAATGGAGAGGGCAACCGCCGGGTTTTGCCGGATGTTGCGCAGCTTCACGGCATTTTCGTAGGCCATCACCAGGGCGCGGCGGCCCTCGGCCAAAAACCAAACCGGGGCCATGTGGGGCCGGCCGTCGGGCCGCACCGTGACCATTTGGGCCACGTGGGGCTCCGCCAGATATGCCTTGATCTCCGGCTCACTCAGCACGGCCATCTGTGTCCTCCATTACTTGTCACGGCCGGGTTCGTCGTAGCGCGACTCCCACCAGAACGAGGTCATCGGTGGGGTCCTGGGAGACCATCGTTTGCCAGCCAAAAGAATCGGCGGTCAGCGCGCGGCGTCGCCCAGGAGGCGCTTCAAGTTGTCCCGGCTGCGGAGGACACTGCCCTCCACGTCGGCTTCATTCTGGGTCTCCATGACCAGTGAGAACGGATAGGGCCGCAGGGCATCCATCCATTGGGCGAAGTCGACCCCTCCCAAGCCCATCTCCAGGTGGTCCCGCTGCCCGTCGCTGTCGTGGATGTGGATATGCCGCAGGAAGGGGGCGAAGGTTTTGAAGGCCCGTGTCAGGCCATCGGACAGATAGGCATGGCCCGTGTCCAGGGTAATCTGCACCGCCGGACTGCCCAGGCGCTTGACCAGGTCTCGCAGCTCTTCGTAGCTCTGGATCACCTGGCCGGGACCGTGATGCAGGTTCTCCATGCCCAGGACCACGCCTTCCGCCTCCGCCTTCGGGATGACGGCCACCAGGAAGTCCTTCAGGTTGACCGTCGCTTCCCTTCTCACCTCTTCGCCGGTCCCATCGGGTGCGGCGTCGGGGCAGTCGACGGGGCCGGGGTGGACCACCACGACCTTGGCGCCGATGTCTCGGGCCAGCTCCAGCGTCCCCTCCAACTCCTTCAAGTGACGGTCACGGCGCACCGGGTCGTGGGACGCCGGGGCGACCCCACGGTGGATGAAATGGATCGAGAGGTCAACGCCGTAGACCGCGGATTGCAACCGAAGGTAGCGGCGGTCTGCCTGGATGAGACCCTGGGGCCAGTAGGTGTAAGAGCCCAACTCCAGGCCATGAAACCCGTGCCGGGTGACGAAGTCCATGGCGTCTCGGGCTTTGGCTTCCGCCCCGAAAGAGAAGGTGGAAACGGCTATGGTAGACACGGCCTGCCTCCTCGTGTGACCTGACGAGATCGTACCGCTCCGCGTCCGGGCCGGCAGTGCACCCCAATATAGCACACCGGCAGACCGTCCGTGTTCAGGCCGGGCTGTGAGGCCGACCGGACGCCCACGATGGCTCATGCTCCCATCGTATCTGGTATAGAATGGGTGCGTGAACGGCTGCCAGGAGCTGCGAGAGACCGGGGCCCGTCGCAACGGAGTGCGGTTGCTGCCGGCCCTGCTCGCCCTCCTGACGTTGCTGGCTCTGGGAGCCTGCGGTGACGCCGGAACGTCCCCAACGCCCTCTGCAACGCCCATACCGACGGCAGCCCCGTCCCCGGAAGCCCCGACCGCACCGCTCCAGTTGCCTGACGATGAAGGGGCCCACGATGCCGGTATCGAATGGTGGTATTTCAACGGCCACTTGGCCGACGCTGCCGGCAGCCGGTACAGCTTCCACTTTGTCGCCTTCCAAAGTGCCGCGGGCGCGGTGGCAACCGCCCAGCTTCTCCAGTTGAGCTGGGCCGACTATGACGGAGGGCTCCACCTGACCGAGGAAAAGACCAAGCTCGCCTCGCCGGTACGCTCGCCAGGCAGGTTCGATGTCCGGAATTCCGCGTGGTCGATGGAGGGAGACGGAGTAAACTACAAGCTGTCTTTCGACGCCGGGGGATACTCGGCCGAGCTAACAGCAACCTCCCGTAAACCCGCCGTGCTCCACCAGGGGAACGGTCTGGTCAGCCTCGGTCCCGCCGGCTATACCTACTACTACTCCCGCACCCGTCTGGAGGTTTTGGGCGTTCTTGACATCGACGGGCAACCCCGAAAGGTGACGGGCACGGCCTGGATGGACCACCAGTGGGGCGATATCAGCGGCCAGCAGGTGGGCTGGGACTGGATGAGCCTCCAGTTTGACGACGGGTCGGAGCTGATGGCGGCCCTGGTTTGGGACCCCGACGGTCACCAGCCCTTCGCCGGCTACGGGACCCACGTCGCTCCGGACGGAGGCGTCCGGCACCTGGATGCTGAAGACATCCGTTTAACCCCGAAAGGGACCTGGACCAGCCCGGCCACGGGGGTGGTCTATCCGATGGGATGGGATTTCAGCGTTGGATCTCTGGAGATGGACCTGGCTTTGACACCCGCGCAACAGGACGCCGAGTTCGCCGGCAGCCGCTTCGTGCCGGCCGCCTACTGGGAAGGGGCGGTGTCGGTGGAGGGGACCGCCGGAGGAACACCTGTCTCCGGCAAAGGTTTCGTGGAGCTGGTGGGCTACGATCCCCGGCAGCTCGAGCCTACTCTTCCACCGCCCCGGTAGCGTCTTGCCTTAAGAGTACCCTGGCGTCTGTCACCCCGAGTGAAGCGAGGGGTCTGGGGTGATGGGCCCAGGCTGCCAGAGAGCAACCTCGCACCAGATTCCTCGTCGCTTCGCTCCTCGGAATGACAGTTTTAAGGCACCGCCCCGGTAGGCACGCGCCCTACACCCCCATCGGCCCGGCGGCGGCGCGAATCAGGCCGGTCAGCCGGTCCTGCTCCCCAGGAATATCCGGTGGCTCCACCGGCACCGGCAAGGCAGCCAGCAGCTCCAGCACCGTCCCCTCTAAGACCGCTTGCTCTTGCCGGGAGAGGCCGGCGCGGCGGCCGATGTCGTCGGCCCCGTACAGCACCGCCTGGCGGAACCCATAGTCGGCGACAGCCCGCCGGGTTATCTCGATTAGCTTTTCCATCGCCCCGTTGCCTCACTTGCCCGCAGTGGCAGCCCGGCTAGACGGCACTGGACCACCCGCCGCCATCGATGATGTACGTGCTGCCGCTGACGTAGGACGCCTCGTCCGAGGCCAGCCAGGTTATCAGGTTGGCGATCTCGTCGGGCGTTCCCACCCTCCCCAAAGGGTGATCGGTCTCCCGCCGGCGAAAGGTGTCGGTGCTGGCGGTGCTGCCCCGCATCTGAGGGGTGTCCACGCTGCCCGGGGCGATGCAGTTGACCCGTATGCCCTGGGCGGAGTACTGGGCGGACGCCACCCTGGTCAGGTGGATCACTCCGGCTTTGCTGACGGCGTAGGGCACCGAATAGACCACGCCCCGGACGCCGGACATCGAGGCGATGTTGATAATTGAACCGGCGCCGCCGGCCTGCATCGCCGGTATGGCGTACTTGCAGCAAAGAAACAGGCCCTTGATGTTGGTGTCCATGGTCAGGTCCCAGTCCAGCTCATCCACCTCGGCCAGCGGCGGTGTGCGAATCAGGATGGCCGCGCCGTTGACCAGCACGTCGAGCCTTCCGAAGCGCGAAACTGTTTCCCGGACCATCTGTTCCACCTGGTCCGCTTTCGACACGTCCACGGCCTGTACCGCCGCGTCCCGGCCGGCGCCTTCCATCAGCGCACGGGTCTCCTCGGCCCCGGCCCGGTTGCGGTCGGTCACGATGACCTTTGCTCCCTCCCGCAGAAACCGGTGGCAGGTGGCGCGGCCGATGCCGGAGCCTCCGCCGGTGACGATAGCCACTTTGTTTTCCAGCCTGCCTGCCATATCCTCCGCATCCGTCTGCGGCGCCACGAGTCCTCGATCACCGCGGTGCCGATTATAGCATGGCCGGCGCCCGGCCCCTTGCGCCCCCGGCGGCACAGGATTATCATCCTAAGTAGGCCCTCCACCACCACGTCCCGCGCCTCCCCGTTGATGGCCAAAAGGTGTTGCCGGCTACGAACCTTCGGACAGTCCTCTATCCTGCCCACCGGGCCTTGGGGGCGCGCATCGCGCCCTTCAGCGGGTGGGACATGCCGGTACAGTACTCGGGCATCCTGGCCGAGGTAAAGGCGGTGCGCACCGCCTCGGGGCTCTTCGACGCTTCCCACATGGGCCGGCTTTACGTCTCCGGGCCCCGGGCCACCGAGCTGCTGGACTGGGTATGGACCGCCTCGGCCACCAGCCTGCCGGCCGGCCGCGCCCGCTACGGCATGATCTGCAACGAGGCCGGGGGCATCATCGACGATACTATCTTTTACCGGCTGGCCGACGACCGCTATTTGTTGACCCCCAACGCCGCCAACCGCGGTACGGTGGCGGCCTGGCTTCAACGTTGGACCGACGCCAGGTTCCCCGGCGGCTGCACGGTGGAGGACCGCACTGAGACGACCGCACTGATTGCCTGCCAGGGACCGGATGCGCCCGCGCTCCTGGACCAGCTCTGCGTTCTGAATAGCGGCCAGCCGCCTTCTTCCCTGCGCCCCTTCGCCTGGGGAGAGGGTTCCTTGCGGGGAACCCCCATATTCATGGGCCGCACCGGCTACACGGGAGAGGACGGGTTCGAGATCGTGGTGGAGGCTGCCGGCGCCGCGGAGGTCTGGCGGTCCCTCCTGGACCGGGGCGTAACTCCCTGCGGCCTGGGTGCCAGGGACGTGCTCCGGCTGGAGGCCGGCCTGCTCCTCCACGGCAACGAGATCGATGACAAGACCACCCCTATCGAAGCCGGCATGGAGCGTTTCGTGCGCTTCGACAAGGAGTACGCCGGTTCCGGAGTCTTGCGGCGGCAGCACGAGCGGGGAGTCGAGCGAAAGCTAATCGGCCTACGCCTACCGGGCCGGAGCGCCCCCAGGCAAGGATACCCCATCCTCGACCGGGGCCGGGAGGTAGGCCGCGTAACCAGCGGCACTTATTCACCGACCCTTGACACCAGCATCGCCATGGGCTACGTTTTGGTGCGCCATGACACCCCAGACCAGGGGCTGGACGTGGATATCCGGGGACGCATTGCCCGGGCGGAGGTGGTCCCGCTCCCCTTCTATACCAGGCCCAGGAGGTCGCGGACGAAATGAATCCTGACGACCGGAAGTACAGCAAGGAGCACGAGTGGGTCAAGCTGGAAGACGCCGGGATCGGGCTGGTCCTGGTCGGCATTACCGAGTACGCCCAGGACCAGTTAGGTGACGTAGTCTACGTCGACCTTCCCAAGCTCGGCGCCGCCATTACCCAGTTCGGGAAGATGGGAGAAATCGAGTCGGTAAAGGCAGTCTCCGACCTGTTCTCCCCGGTCGGCGGCGAGGTAACCGAGATCAATGCCCGCCTGCTCGACCAGCCGGAGCTGGCCAACGAGGACCCCTTCGGAGAGGGATGGCTGGTCCGGGTGACCATGACCGATGTCGCCGAGCTGGACGGCCTGATGTCGGCCGGCGAGTACGGGTCGTTTCTCAGTGGACTGCCATGACCGTACCGGCACTCAGCATTCAGCGGTCAGCCGTCAGGCCCAGAAGCTGAACGTGGGCTCCTGAAAGCTGATGGCTGAGACGCATTTCCAGTCCCACTTTATCCCCAACACACCGGAAGAGCAGGCGCAGATGCTGGCCGTCCTGGGGCTGGCCTCCATCGACGACCTTTTCCTCGACATCCCCGCGGCGTTCCGCGATCCGGCCCTGAACCTTCCCGAGCCCCTTTCGGAGCTGGAACTCCAGCGGGAACTGGCGGCTTTGGCCTCTCGCAACCGCTCCCTGGGTAGCGGCCCTTCCTTCCTGGGCGCGGGCTCGTACCACCACTTCATTCCAGCCATCGTCAAGGCCCTGGTGACCCGAGGAGAGTTCCTCACCGCCTACACCCCCTATCAAGCGGAGGCCAGCCAGGGCACGCTGCAAGTCATCTACGAGTTCCAGACTCTGATCTGCAACCTCTTTGCCATGGATGTGGCCAACGCCGGCATGTACGACGGCGCCACCAGCCTGGCCGAAGGGGTGCTGATGGCCTGCCGGGTCACCGGGCGCAGCCGGGTAGCCCTGGCCAGTACTTTGTCCCCAACCTATCAGGAGGTCATCCGCACCTACTGCCTGGCCCAGGGGATCGTGACCCGGACCGTGTCTCCCACCGCGCCTGAACTCGACGGCAAGACCGCCTGCCTGGCGGTCCAATACCCAAGTTTCTACGGGTATATCGAAGACCTGACTCTCCTGGCCGATGCCGCCCACGGGTCAGGGGCACTGCTGGTGGCATCAGCCGACCCAATAGCCATGGGGCTTTTTCAGCCGCCCGGCCGCTACGGCGCCGACATTGTCACCGGCGAAGGCCAGCCCCTGGGGATACCCCCCAGCTTCGGCGGGCCCTACCTGGGCCTCTTCACCACCAAGCAGGAGTTCATCCGGCAGATGCCCAGCCGCCTCTCGGGCCGCACCGTGGACAGCCAGGGGCGGCCCGGCTACGTGCTGACACTGCAGACCCGAGAGCAGCACATCCGCCGCGCCCGGGCCACCAGCAACATCTGCACCAACGAGGCCCTCTACGCCCTGGCGTCAACCATCTACCTGGCCGCCCTGGGCAAGCAGGGCCTCCGGCAGGTGGCCGAGCTGTGCTACCACAAGGCCCATTATGCCGCCTCCCGGATCGCCCAACTGCCTGGCTACACCCTGCCCCTCGAGGGCACCTTCTTCAGTGAATTCGTGGTCCAGTGCCCCACCTCGCCCGCGATCATCAACAAGAAACTCCTAGAGCGAAACATCCTGGGAGGTCTTGACCTGACCGGCCTTCATCCCCCTTTACGAAGGGGGGAAAGAGGGGGGTTAAACAATGCCATGCTTCTCTGCGTCACCGAGACGAACTCGCGTGAAGACATCAATGCGCTGGTAGCGGCCCTGGAGGAGCTTGGCCGATGATAAGAGGCGGGGGACGGCAGACGGCCAAGCTGCTCATGGAGCGGAGCATGCCCGGACGGGTGGGGGCGGTCTTGCCGCCGCTGGATGTCCCGGCCCAAGCGCTTCCCGACACCTGCTTGCTCCGTACCGGGCTGGACCTTCCGGAGGTGTCGGAGCCGGAGGTGGTGCAGTACTTCACCGCCCTGAGCCAGCTGAACTTTTCCATCGACACCAATTTCTATCCGCTGGGCAGTTGCACGATGAAGTACAACCCCAAAGTGAACGACGAGATTTCTTTCCTACCCGGCTTCGCCGGCGCCCATCCCCTGCAGCCGCCGGAATCCTCCCAGGGGGCGCTGGCGCTCCTCCACGGGCTGCAAGGGTTCCTGGGGGAGATAACCGGCCTGCCCGGCGTGAGCCTGGCGACTCTGGCCGGCGCCCACGGTGAGCTGGCCGGCATGCTGATGGTCCGGGCCTACCACCAGGCCCGGGGCGATGCCTCTCGCCGGAAGGTGGGGATCCCCGACAGCGCCCACGGCACCAACCCAGCCTCGGCGGCCATGGCCGGATTCGAGGTCGTCGACCTGGCCTCGGACCGGGACGGAAACGTAGACCTGGCGGCGCTGCAAAAGGTGGCCGGGCCGGACCTGGCCGGGGTGATGATCACCCTACCCAGCACCCTGGGGCTCTTCGATGCCAACATCGTGGAGGTGTGCCGGGTGGTGCACGCGGCCGGGGGCCTGGTCTACGGCGACGGGGCCAATATGAACGCGCTGCTGGGCCGGACCGCGCTGGGCGGCCTAGGCTTCGACGTAGTCCACCTGAACCTGCACAAGACCTTCAGCACCCCCCACGGCGGCGGCGGCCCCGGCGCCGGGCCGGTATGCGCCGGCAGCGCGCTGCTGCCCTACCTGCCGGCGCCGGTGGTAGTTCAGACCCCATCAGCTAGTGAGGAGAGGGACGCGGGTGGTCCGTCATACAGTCTGGCCACCCCCGAGCACAGCATCGGGAAAATGAGCGGGTTCCACGGAAACTTCGGAATCCTGGTGCGAGCCTATGCCTATATACGGGCCCTGGGCCCCCCCGGCTTGCGGTCCATCAGCGGCAACGCGGTGCTGAACGCCAACTACTTGATGCAGGCCCTCAAGGGTACGTACTATCTCCCATACGACCGGCCCTGCCTGCACGAAGCCGTCTTTTCCGCCGACTGGCAGAAGTCCCGGGGCGTCAGCGGCCTGGACATCGCTAAACGGCTGCTTGACTACGGTTTTCACGCCCCCACCATGTACTTCCCGCTGATCGTCAGAGAGGCCCTGATGATCGAGCCTACGGAGACGGAGACCCGGGAGACCCTTGACGCCTTCATCCAGGCACTGAAAGACATAGACTGGGAAGTGACGGAAAACCCTGACCTGGTTAGGCAAGCACCCCACACCACCCCGGTATCCCGGCTGGACGAGGCCCGGGCAGCCCGCCAGCCGGACCTCCGGTGGCGGGGGCCAGAATAATAACGGAAAGTCTTTTAGGAGGGGCCGCTGGGGAACCCTTCCCAAAGAATTCCAAGTTCACCCTCGCTCTTCCTCCACCGCCTGCTCCAAGACATCCACGGGGACCCGGACCTCGACTCCGGACCGCTCCTCCTGCAGCAGCATGGCCACCCGGGAGTCCCGGTCCCCCCAACCCCGGTTCAGGGCCTCGGTCATCTCCATAAGGGCCAGGTTGGCCAGCCGCATGGGCACGTCGAACTCCCGTCCCACCGCGACGGCCAGGTCCACGTCTTTTCGGGCCAGCCGGAGCGCGAAGTCCGGCGGGTCGAAATTTCCAGGCAGCAGGTGGTCCGGCAGGGTGTCGAAGACGCCCCGCCGCCCAAGGGCGCCGCGCCGTACGGCCCGCCACAGGGCCAGCGGCTCCACCCCGGCCTTCACTCCCATGGTGAAAGTCTCGGCCAGGGCGGCCTGGACGATGTAACCGGTGCAGTTGTGCACTAGCTTGGCGACGGCGCCGCAGCCTACGGGTCCAACGTAGTAGGCCTTGTCTCCGATCGTGTCCAGCACCGGCTTACACCGATCGAACACTCCTTTTTCTCCTCCGACCCAGATGGCCAGGTTCCGCGTCCGGGCGCCGATGGGTCCTCCGCTGACCGGGGCGTCCAGCGCGTGGATGCCCTTGGCGGCGAAAGCCTGGCTGATGCGGCGGATCAGACCCGGAGTGCTGGTGCTCAGGTCGAAGTACACGTTTCCCTGGCTCAAGCCCTGAAGCAGGCCGTCTTCGCCCAGCGCCACGGCCTCCACCTCGGCAGGCCCCGGAAGGGAGGTGAACACGATGTCGCAGGCCTCCGCCACTTGCCGGGGCGTGTCGGCCCAGGTGGCCCCCGCCTCCAGGTGGGGCGTCGCGGACTCCCGCCGGATATCGTGGACCACCAACTCGTTTCCGCCCTGAAGGGCGTTGTAAGCCATGCTGCCGCCCATGGTGCCCAGTCCGATGAATCCTACCTTCATTGCAGCCTCCTGCCGGGCGAAGCTCTCGCCCCGGCGCCCTGATTCTTGCCCCCATTATCGGGCTGGCCAGTGGTCACCGCAAGGGGAGGCGGCAAGATGAGGATGCGGACCGCACACCTGGGGGACTCACCCGAAACCCTTTTCTCCAAGAGGTTTGACTTCCCGGAGAAAAGCCTGTAGCTTGGGCTTTGCCGGCGGCCTCGGCGTTACCGGAGGTACCCGGCTTGAGGTATCAGGGAGGAAGCTAGAGATGCTGGAACAACAAGAAAAAGTGTGGGAATACCGGGCGGTGGAGCCGGGACAGGCGGGCGATCCCACCGTGGTCCAAATAACGGAAGAAAACGTGGCCCGGTACGCTCTCCTTGCCCAGAACGATGACCCCCGGTTCCAGCGTGCCGGCGCCAGCCAGGAATACGGCGGGGCGCTGGTGGCCATGCCGACCATGGCGCTGTCCTACGCGCCCCTGCTCCGCGATGAGATTGCCGAAGCCAGCGGTTTCGTGGCGGTCGAGAAGTCCCGCACGGCCCGCCGCCAGACCCCCTTCGCCAAATGCGATGTCCGGTGGATGGCTCCGGTGCAGGCGGGGGACACCATTACCGGCACCCGCCGGGTCCTGGAGAAATACGAGCGCCGCGGCAGCAAGTTCGTGATCTTCCGAGTGGAGGCCTCCAACCAGCACGGCCAGCAGGTGGCGGCCTACGACTACACCTGCATCTTTGAGTACGCCGAAGGACAAAAGACGGTCCCCAAGGACCGGGGTTCAGCCCAACCGCCTCCGGCCGGCAATGGCCCGGTGGCGGAAGCAGCCCGGTCCGCCCGGTTCTCCAGCTTCGACGCCCTCTCCGTGGGTGACCAGTTGGTCCCCCTGGAGGTCTCGGAGAGCCAGGAGATCATCAACAACAGGAACGAGTTTCGCCTCGCGGGCAAGCCCAGCCCCAGCAATATCCACACCGACGAAGAGTTTGCCCGCCAGAATATTTTCGGCGGTACGGTCAATGCCGGGCCGGCCACCATGTCCTACGTCGACCAGATGTTGCAGCTCTCCTTCCCGCTCCGCGCCTTCTACGGGGGAGGCCGGCTCCTGATGCGGGCCATCGAACCCTTCCGCTCCGGCGACACGGTGACCTTCCAGGGCGAGGTGACCGGCAAACAGGTCGAAGACGGCAAAAAGTTGGTCACTTGCCGAGTCAAGGGCACCAACCAGCGGGGCTCCCTGGTCTGTCTTTCCGACGCCACCCTGGTGATGCCGGAGTAAGCACCACCGGGGAACACCGGGCTCCCCTTTGCTTCAATGATACGTGGCGATTTTTTGCCGCCGGTTCCGGCAATTTACCGGGCAAATCCCATTGGCTGCCTCTCGCCAGACGCGGCCCAAAGCTGGAGAATACGCCGTGTTCCGGAAACTCGCCGCCATTCCCATGTTTCATGCACAAACCAATGCCTCCATCGCAGTATCTGGACGTAATAGTTCATGAAATCCTACAAGCATGAGGAATACGGCACAATATTGAAGATATTCTAAGGTTGCGACCGAAAGATGAGCTATTGTTGTCTTTACTATCGCCTTTCGCGAGATGCTTGGCTGATAGTTCACGGAAACCGGTCCATTTAGCCATTATGTTAGCTTCATTGCTCAGGATTCCAAGCTTGACAAACGGCCGGAATGCCTGTAGCGTGGCGCCCAAGCGGGCAATCGGGAACTCAGCCGCAAGCGCTCTTAACAACCTCAAGGTCTGACCTTTTCTTCTGGTCCAAACCAGGATATCTCCCACACACCTCCCCTCCACGATTGCCCCAAAGAAACGGCTTTATAACAGGAACGGGCCTGCCGCGATTGCTTGCGGCCGGTATTGTCAGAAGGAGGCCCCGATGAATAGCAGCGACGTGGCTGCCCCTGCGGAAGCGAATCCAGGGTTCCTTCCGGAAAAGGGGGACTTCCCGGTTCGTAACGGCTCCGCGGCCATCTCTGTAAAGTCGCTGGACAAGGTGTTCGGGAAGAAGCCGGAGAGGGCCCTCTCCCCGGAGTACGCCGGGAGGAGCCAGGCTGATATCCTCGCCGAGATCGGCTGCGTGATTGCCCTTCAAGACGTAACCTTTGATGTGGCCTATGGTGAGACCTTCGTGGTCATGGGGCTGTCTGGCAGCGGGAAGTCCACGCTGGTGCGCTGTCTCATCCGGCTGATCGAGCCCACTTCAGGGCAGATAAGCATCAACGGCGAAGACATTTGCCGCTACGACGAGAGGCAGCTCATTCAGATGCGCCGGGGCAAGGTAGCCATGGTATTCCAGCACTACGGGTTGCTACCCCACCGGAAGGTCATCGACAACGTCGCCTGGGGTCTGGAAGTCCGGGGGATTCCGAAGCAGGAGCGCTACGCC
This sequence comes from uncultured Chloroflexota bacterium, assembly GCA_913020235.1. Next base: position 2,463 of record CAJWBT010000004.1, on the reverse strand, counting down.
ACCACCAGGGAGGTGCTCGAACTGGTCGGGTTGACCGCCTGGGAAAACGCCTACCCGTTCGAGCTGAGCGGCGGCATGCAGCAGCGGGTCGGCTTGGCCCGGGCCCTGGCGGTGGACCCGGACATCCTGCTGATGGACGAGCCGTTCAGCGGCCTGGACCCCCTGATCCGCCGCAACATGCAGGAGGAGCTGCTCCGGCTGCAGCAGCAGCTACATAAGACCATCGTCTTCATCACCCACGACCTGAACGAGGCCCTGAAAGTCGGCGACCGAATCGCCATCATGCGCGAGGGCCGCATCGTTCAGATCGGCAGCCCTGAAGACATTATTCTGTCACCCGCCGACGATTACGTCAGTGACTTCACCCGGGACGTTCGCCGGGAGTCCATACTCACCGCGGCCATCGTCATGGAGAAGTCCCGTGCCGTCATATTGCAGCACCAGACGCCCGAGGCGGCGGTCAAAACCATGAACCGCAATAACGTCAGTTATTGCTCGGTGGTGGACAGCAGCCACATCAATCTTGGCATCGTCAGCCTGGAGCGGGCGCAGGCCGCGGCCAACCGGGGCTTCGACAGCGTTGGGGAAAACCTGGATACCGACGCCGCCACGGTCACGCTGGACACGCCCTTCGAGGAGCTGATCCCCCTCAGCCTGGCCTGCGAGCACCCCCTGTCGGTCGTTGACGGCCAGGGCAAGCTGGTTGGGGAGATCAGCCGCGCCGCCGTAGCCGCCAAGCTCAGCGAGGGCGGCTCGGAAGAGGCCCTCACCAGCGACGGCAGCGCGAACGGGTAAGGCGTTCGGGGTAGCCGCCGGCCCGTCCTAGAGCAGTCAGGGAGCAGGGCCAGGGCGCTTTATTCAACCATATCGGGTCCCGCGGGGATAAAGCGGACCAGGAGGCAAGCAGAGAATCATGTGGGAGTTTCCTAGAAGCTGGGAGTTCGGCCACGAGCTCTCCGGTTGGATCGACGATGGGGTGGATTGGGTGGTGGTGAATGGAGACCCGATCTTCGACTTCATCAACATCGTGATCCTCAGATACCTTATGGGGCCAATAGAAGACCTGCTGCTGTGGCTACCCTGGTGGCTTCTGGTAGCGGGCACCGGGGTGCTGGCCTGGAAGATAGTCGGGTGGAGGATGGGGTCAATTATCACGGCGCTGACCCTTGTCCTGGCTTTCCTAGGCCTCTTCGACCTGGCGATGCAGACCCTGGCAATTGTCCTTGTCGCCACGGTGATAGCCATCGGGCTGGGGTTGCCTTTGGGCATCCTGGGATCCAAGAGCGACCGGTTCGACGCCGCCATCCGGCCCATCCTGGACGGCATGCAGACCCTACCCAGTTTCGTCTACCTGGTCCCGGCCATCATGCTTTTTGGTTTGGGTAAGACGCCCGCGGTGATGGCCGTGGTCATCTACTCGATTCCACCCATAATCCGCCTGACCAACTTGGGGATCCGGCAGGTGGACCCGGAGGTGGTGGAGGCGGCGCGGTCTTTCGGGTCCACCTCTTCCCAGATTCTTGCTAAGGTCCAGCTTCCCATGGCCCTGCCCACCGTCATGGCCGGTGTCAACCAGACCATCATGATGGCCCTGGCCATGGTGGTCATCGCGTCCATGATTGGGGCCAAGGGCCTGGGCGTCGAGGTGCTCAACGGCATCGCCCGCCTGGAGGTTGGCAGAGGCTTTCTGGGCGGCCTTGGGATCGTCATTATGGCCATAACCATCGACCGGATCAGCCAGGGCCTCGCCAAACCCAGGCAGAGAGCCTCCGGTTAGCGTAATGGCTCGATTCAGCAGCATAGGCCCCTAGCACTCAGCGAGAGCGGTTGATCAGCAAGTCCGGTAAGCCGCGCCGGCGCGGCATCACACGAGGAGGTTTGTATGCAATTGCTTCAGCGCTTTTGGAAACCGTGCACAATATTCCTGGCCCTTCTGGTAATACCCTTGGTGGCCGCGGCCTGCGGTGGGGATGACGAAAAGCCAGTCCTTAAGATTGCCGACAACCAATTTGAGTCCCTTTGGATCAACAACGCCATCGCCGAGTTCATCATCGAGAACGGCTACGGCTATACGGTGGAGTCCGTGGAGACGACCACTCCCATCGCGCAGGCAGCGCTGGCCAATGGAGAAATAGATATCTGGATGGAGCTGTGGCAGCAGAACTTTATCGACAACTACAATGAGGAGATTGCCAAAGGCAGCTACGTCAATCTGGGCCCGACCTACGAGGGCGGTCCCCAGTTCTTCACAATCCCCACGTACGTGCACGAACAGTACGGGATCAACACGGTCTTTGACATGAAGGACCACTGGGAGCTGTTCAAGGACCCCGAGGACCCCAGTAAGGGGGCCTTCATCAACTGCATCATCGGCTGGCAGTGCGCCGAGATCAACATGGTGAAGATGCAGGCCTACGGGCTGACCGAAATGTACAACGTCATATCTCCGGGAGCCGCCGCGGC
>CAJWBT010000003.1 GCA_913020235.1 uncultured Chloroflexota bacterium | reverse complement strand
ACCCCTACATCACCGGCGCACCCCACCGCATCAAGTACTATGACATGATCTTCGATTATATCCGGCAATTCGAGGGGGTGGTGTTCATGACCGGCGGCGAGATCCTGGACTGGTACAACTCGGTGGCCGGGGCGAGAAGCGACTGACCGCTTTACCGAAGGGAGGAACCAACCCATGCCTTTTGAATCAGGCAAGATCCAGACAGCGGTGGGCACCGGCCAGCGGGGCTACGCCGGCGACGGAGGCCCGGCCGTCGATGCCTTGCTCAGCGAGCCGTTCATGTGCGCCTTCGACCTCCAGGGTAACCTGTACTTGGCGGAGGCGATGAACCACTGCGTGCGCCGCGTGGACCGGGACACCGGGGTGATTACCACGGTGGCCGGGAGCGGCGCTGAAGGCTACTCCGGGGACGGCGGGCCGGCAATCCATGCCACCCTCAATCAGCCGTACTCGTTGCAGGTTGACGCCAACGGCGACATCTATATCGTAGACCGTTTCAACGCCGCCATCCGCCGCGTGGAGGCCGCCACCGGCGTCATCACCACGGTGGCCGGTACGGGCATACCGGGCTACGGTGGCGACGGCGGACCGGGGAACCGGGCCCAATTGCGAGAACCCAACGATTGTTTCTTTGACGGCCAGGGCGGGCTGCTGATCGCCGATATCCAGGACCAGAGAGTCCGCCGCCTGGACCTCGGGACCGGTGTCATTACGACCTTCGCGGGCAACGGAGAGAAGGTCCGCACCGGAGACGGAAGGCCGGCCATTGAGGCCAGCTTTCTGGGCGCCAGGGCGGTCTGCACGGACGGCAAGGGCAATACCTATATCAGTGAGCGGGAAGGCAATGGTGTCCGCGTCGTGGATGCCAATGGGAAGATGTCCACCTTCGCCGGGACCGGTGAACGGGGGTACAGCGGCGACGGGGGCCCAGCCTTGTCCGCTACTTGGGGAGCGCCCAAAGCCATCCGCTGCGACCGGCAGGGCAACCTTCTGGTGGTGGACACGGAGAACCACGCTATCAGGAAGATAGACGCCCTCACCGGCATCGTGACCACCGTGGCCGGCGGGCGCCGAGGTGGTGAGGGCGATGGCGCCGAGGCCGTAGCCGCGGAGTTGGACCGCCCCCACGGTTGCGATATGGACTCCCTGGGCAACCTGTTCATCGCCGACAGCAACAACCACCGGGTGAGGGTGGTTGGAGCGTGACCGCCGGATATCCGAGACGTCCGGGGCTTCCGGTTGCGAGGTTGGTGGAGGTGGTTTTGGGGGACCGGTTTGTCCCGGCGTTTCCGATTGTCAGTGGCCCATCCGGGTATCCATCAGCCGGTCCCGGAAACCGTCGGGCATCCGGCTGAGCCGCCGCTGGAAACCTGTGTCCTCTCGATCCGGGACCCGGCGGGCCGCCTCGACCATCAGCCGGGCTCCCGCAACGTAGTCGGCAATGTGGATGTACTCCGCCTCGATGCGCCCCTCGGGTGCGCCGTTGTGGTAGTTGCCCAAGGGGAACGCCAGGCCCGTGGCGCGGTAGCCGTGGCGGGCGAATGCGCTGGCCTCGCAGACGCCGCCGCTCATGAGCTGCCGTTGGGCCTTGAACCCTTCCGGCCTCGCTTGAAGCGTCTCCAGGGCCCGGCGCAGGGCCGCTTCCGCGTCGGCGTTGAAGGTCAGGCCCGCGTCGCCCACCCGGATGACCGGCCCGCCGCCGATCTCCGCGCCGGGAAGGGTCCGGCTGGATTCGACGGATACTATGAGCGTGTCCCGGGGCAAGGTCCCGGACTCCGCCAGCAGTCGCGCACCGATCAGGCCCACCTCTTCGGCCCGGGTGAAGACCCCGAAGACATCTCCCGGCGGCGGGTTGCTGCCCAAGCTGGCCAGGGCTGCCAGAATGGCCCCGCAGCCGGCCAGGTCGTCCGCCGCCCTCATGTGTATCAGGTCTCCATCGACCTGGAAGTCCGGCAGGTCGAAGACAACCGGGCGGGGCAGCTCCAGGGGTTGTGGCTCCGCCAATCGGGCCAACGTCTGCCGCAGCTCTTCCTCGCCACACCGCCCGGCGGTAGCGGCCGGGAGCCGCCGCCCGTCGGCCAGGATCACGTGGAGGGGCACCGCGGCTTCGAAGCTGGCGGCTGGGACTCCACCCAATGCCTCGCAGACCAGATAACCGTCGTGGGTGGCGACGGCTTCGAACCCTGGGTGGTCCATGTGGGCCACCAGCGCCAGAGGCGCGCAATCTGGCTGACGCCCCGGCGCCCGGGCGATGATGTTTCCGTAGACGTCCTCCTGGAAACTCAGCCCCAGCTCCTCCAGGATGCTCCCCACGGCTGAGGCCACGCCACCTTCGTGAAAGGCCACCGCCGGTTGCGCCGCCAGCCGGGCCAGGAAGTCCAATGCCTGCCGTTGCTCCTCGTCCATGGTCCCGGAGTCCCTTCAGAAACGGTTTGCCGCGATTATAGCAGCGTGCCGGGAATCCAGCCATGAAAGGGCGGGAGCAATCGGCGAGGGCGTTGGTGGGGCTGATATGGCAGCCGTCGTTGGCGTCACCGGAGCCGGCGGTTAGGCGCAAGCGAAGTAGTTCGAGTCGGATACCGCCAGGGGTGTGGCCAGCAGGACCGTACCCGTCTCAGTAGATTTCATGGCGGAGGGTAGGGTGAAATTGATGGTGGCCGTTTCCGCCGGGTTCCAATCGTTGGGGTCCCGGGTGTCTGGCGAGATGCCGGCGACGGACCAGTCGGTGCCGTGTGCCAGCCAGGCGGCAACCTTGGCATCGGACGTATTCGTGTACTCGACAACAAGGTCCATCTCGGAAAAGTCATGGACAGGAACTTTCCCGGTGTTGCCGACCAGGGCCGTGAAGTTGGTGCAGGTCACGCCGTCTTCCGTGGCGGAAGTGATGGCTATTCCGGTTCTAACCCGGATCGTCTGGCGTTCGATGGCTTGAACGTTACGGAGACTATGGTCGGTCCAGGTGCCGGTCAAGTTCGCGAAGGTGAAACTGACCAGCATGAGGAAGACGGTGAATATGACGGCTGCGGAGGTCCCTTGGTACAATTAAGCCTGCTCCCGTAGCCGGCTCCGCCCAACCCCGGCGGGCCCCGTTGGAGCCGCCGGTAATGGAGGTCAGCTGGAGAGAACCGCCTGCTCTGATGCATCCAGGACCAACGCCGGCAACCGATCGTGTTTCGCCGGGGTCACCCGCACGAGACCCGGGCGACGTCTCCGCGCCCTCAGCACAGTGAAGCCGGTGACCGCCAAGACGGCGGCGCTGCCCAACACCAGCATCGTCAGGTTATCGCCGGAAGCTCCCAGCGATGTCTTCGTCGCCTCGGCCACCGTCCGTGGGGGAGACACCAAGGCGGGTAGGTTGAATTCGGGGACAGTACTCGCCGATGGCCCAAGGGCCGTCGCCGGGGTCAGGCTGTCTCCTACTTGGACTCCCGAAGAGTCGACTCTGCCTCCATCCAGCGCCAGCCAGAGGAGACTCGCAGCCAAGATGGCCGCCATGACGCCAAAGTTCCACCAGGCGGAGTGCCGGGGCGCCGTCCGAGTTGTCGTTATCGTCTGCTCCAACTGAGGCCCTCCGAAACAGAAGCAGTCCAAATTTCGGGGCCTGGCCCGTGCCGGTTCCATCCCCTGAACCCAGTGTATGGAGGGCGCCCCCTCATTACCAATGGCCTAGCACCCCAATTTCCCGGTACTCCTTGACAAGTTTGAACGTTCTTCTTCCCGGCTTGCCCGCGCCGGTGGCTAGGGGAGAGACCCGGTGTTATACTGCGCCGGGAGACGGCGGCCGGGATTCCGGCTGAGGCGGCCGAAGCCGCGGCACGCTAGCGTAATCTTGACGAAGCTGGGAAAGCTGACAGGAAAGCAAAAGGAGATTCACCGTGCTGGAAATGTTCCGGGTGAACCGTGACGAGGCCGAGCATGTGCAAGGGAGCGACCTGAGAGTTGTCGTGGCGTCCATCTTTGAAAAGATGGGGGTGGAGCCCGCCGACGCCCGTCTGGCGGCCGATGTCCTGGTGGTGGCGGACCTGCGCGGCGTCGATACCCACGGTGTGTCCAACATGCTGCGGGCGTACATGGACGGCTATCAGAGTGGCCAGATCAACCCGCGTCCCAATTGGAAGGTGATCCGGGAGACGCCCAGCACCGCCAACATAGATTCTGACCGGGGCCTGGGCATCATCATAACGCCCAAGGCGATGGAGATTGCCATCCAAAAAGCCAAAGCGGTGGGTGTGGGCATGGTGGCCATCGGCAACGCGCGCCACCTGGGCATGGCCTCCTATCACGCCATGATGGCCCTGGAACACGATATGATCGGCGTCTGCATGACGAGTTGCCCGCCCTCCGTGGTTCCCACCTTCGGAGCTGAAGCCCGGCTGGGGACCAACCCCATCGCCGTCGCGGCCCCCGCCAAGAATGAGCCTCCCTTCGTCTTCGACGCGGCCACCAGCACCGTGGCCGGGAACAAGATCGGCATTGCGCGACGCCTCGGCGTCAAGCTCGAACCGGGCTGGCTGGCCGGCGAAGACGGCGCCCCCATCATGGAGGAGGCGGACCCCCCGCAGCAAGACTACGTTTTGCTGCCCCTGGGCAGCACCCGAGAGCTGGGCTCCCACAAGGGATACGGCTTCTCCTGCATCGTGGATATCCTGGGCGGGATTCTCACCGGGGTTGGCTACGGCGCCGTTCCCGGCCGCCCCAACTTCGGCCACCACGTGGCCGCCTACAGCATTGACGCCTTCACCGATGTGGACGGCTTCAAGGAAATGATGGACGAGTGGATGCAGATGATGAAGAGCACCAAGCCGGCGCCGGGCCACGACCGGGTGATGGTGGCCGGGCAGCCGGAGGCCGAAATGGCGGCGGTCCGCGAGGTTGAAGGCATTCCGCTGCACCCGGAGGTGGTGCAGTGGCTGAGAGACACCTGCGCCGAGCTGTCGGTGCCCTGCCAAATCTAGCCGGACGGCACCATGTTGGCGCCGGCCGCGGCCAGGTTGTCGGGAGTCACCTCGAAGGGTCTCACGGCGGGCCCCTTTTTTCGTAGAGACGGCGAAGAGCCCCGGCCAGCCCTTAATCAGGATATGAATCTATGCCCAAGATACTGATTTCGGACCCGATAGCAGACGAGGGCGTGGAGCTGCTGCGAGGCCGGGCCGAAGTGGACGTTAGACTCGGCTTGAAGACCCAGGAGTTGCTGGACATCGTGGGTGAGTACGATGCCCTGGTCGTCCGCAGCGAGACCAAGGTGACCGCCGAAGTCATCGAAGCAGGTAAGCGCCTCCAGGTCGTCGCCAGAGCGGGTATCGGCGTGGACAACATCGACCTGGACGCCGCCACCACCGCCGGCATCGCGGTGGTCAACGCCCCCACGGGCAACACGGTGGCCGCGGCGGAACACACCCTCGCCCTGATGCTGGCGTTGTCCCGAAACATCCCCAACGCTCACCGGTCTCTGAAAGACGGCGAGTGGCGGCGCAGTGCCTTCGTTGGAACCGAGGTGCGCAACAAGACCCTGGGCATCCTGGGCCTGGGCCGGGTGGGCTCGGAGGTGGCTCGGAGGGCCCAGAGCTTCGGTATGCGCCTGCTGGCCTGCGACCCGTTCGTGGCTCCCGACTACGCTCGCCGGCTGGGAGTGGAGCTGCTGCCCCTGGCAAAGCTGTTGAGTCAGTCCGACTTCGTAACCCTCCACACCCCGCTCACCGAGGGCAGCCGCAGCCTGATAGGCGCCAAGGAGCTGGCCCAGTTCAAACCGGGCGCCCGCCTGATCAACGTGGCTCGGGGCGAACTCATCGACGAAGCAGCCTTGCTGGAGGCGCTGGAGTCGGACAGGCTCGCCGGGGCGGCCCTGGACGTTTTCGTTCAGGAGCCGCCCGGCCGTAGCCCCCTGGTGGACCACCCCAAGGTCGTGGCCACTCCGCATCTCGGGGCTTCTACCGCGGAAGCCCAGCGGGAGGTGGCGGTTGAAGCCGCAGAGCAGGTGCTGGCAGTCCTTGAAGGCGCGCCGGCCAGCAACACGGTCAACGCCCCCTTCCTTCCCCCAGAGGTACACGCGGTGCTGGCCCCGTACATCCGCGTGGCCTCCGTGGTGGGAAGGCTCTTGACTTCCCTGGCGGAGGGCCAGGTCGTGGGAGTCACCATCCGGTTCGAGGGGGAGATAACGCAGCACGATACGGCCGCGCTCGAGGCCGCGATGCTGGCCGGACTGCTGGATTCCGTGGTTAGCGGACACGTGAACCTGATAAATGCCCCTCGGCTGGCCCAGGAGCGGGGGCTCAGCGTCACCGCGCAGCGAAACGCGGTGGCCCATGGGTATGCCAGCCTGGTGATTGCCACGCTTGATACCACAGAGGGCGGGATCACCCTCGCCGGGACCTCCATGAGGAACGAGCCCCACATCGTGAAGGTCAACGAATACTGGCTGGACATTGTGCCGTCGGTACCTTATATGCTCTTCGTGGACAACCTGGACCAACCCGGCTCCATCGGCGCGGTGGGGACCGTGGCTGGGCGCCACAACATCAACATCTCCTTTATGGAGGTGGGCCGGTTCAATCTCCGAGGCCTGGCGATGATGGTCCTGGGGCTAGACGACCCGATGCCTCCCCATGTGCTGGAGGAGATAAGGGCTTTGCCCCAGATTCATCACGCCAGGCTTGTCAGACTCTAAAGACTTCCAGGACTCTGCCGCTGCGGGGCTGCTTGGACTCGCCTCCTGTAGAGCCGTAAGCCGCCCACTCGGAAACCATTGCCGGGAGGCTGCGCCCGCCCGCTCCGATGTCAGCTGGGCCCATTTGAGATTGTGCGGGGTTTGTCCTTCACTACCCCGCCCCGGGGGGGAAGCGGGCGAGAGCGGTGGGATTATGAACGGAACACCCGGCGAGAGGGGCCGCTAACCACCATGGCAGACGTCCCGATGGCCAGGCCGCGGCTGGAGGCCCGGAGGGTGTTCTTGCTGGTGGCCCTGACGCTGGGCCACTCGGCAATACACTGGTACCAGCAGCTTTTCCCGGTGGTCCTGCCTCAGATCAAGGCCAGCCTGGGCCTCAACGACGTGCAGGTTGGCGGCCTGTCAACGGCGAAAGAGGCGGCGGGGGGGCTGCTGATGCTGCCGGCGGGGTTCCTGGCGGATTCCTTCGTCAAGCATCGCCCTCTGATTCTAGCCTTCGCCTTGGCCTGCGGCGGACTGGCCTACTTCCTGGTGGGGCTATCTCCCAGCTACATCTGGGCCATCCCGGCCATCGGCCTGGTGGGGGTGGCCTCGGCGGCGTGGCATCCCGCTTCGGTTGGTTCCCTGTCGTCTCGCTTCCCCGAGCGCCGCGGTACCGCCCTGGCCGTCCACGGGGTCGGCGCCAGCGTGGGAGACACCATCGGTCCCATTTGCGTGGGAGCGTTGCTGGTATGGGTCGGATGGCGGCATCTCCTGGAGTGGCACCTGATTCCCGCGCTGCTGCTGGCGCTGGTCCTTTGGAAGAGCCTGGGACCCATCTACACCGATGAGGGCCCCGGACCGAACCTGCGCTCCTACGTCAGCGGTGTCAAGGGAATGTTGCGGCAGCGGAGCGTCATCGCCATCATGGTCGCCAGCAGCCTGATGGGTATGGGCCGGATCAGCGTGCTGACCTTCTTGCCGATCTATCTAACGGAGGACCTGGGGTACTCCTCCTTCGCGCTGGGCTTTTACATCATGCTGCTGTATCTGATGGGGATGGTCTCCCAACCGGTGATGGGAGTTGTCTCCGACAGGTTTGGGCGCAAGGCGGTGCTGCTGCCCGCTTTCACCGCACTGGGCCTGCTGTATCTGGTTGTGCCGGCGGCCGGACCGGGAATCCAGCTTGGCCTGGTGATAGGCGCCATCGGCCTTTTCTTCTACGGCACAAGCAACATTGCCACCGCCGCCGTAATGGATGTGTCCGCGGCCGGGGTGCAGGGCACCACCATGAGCGTGATGAGCGTCTTTCGCCAGATCTTCACCATCCCTTCGCCCATCATCGCCGGGTATATCGTCACCGGGTTCGGGGCGAGGGCATCTTTCTACTACGCTTCGGCCCTCTTGTTGATGGGCGCGGTGGTCCTGCTGGCTGTCTCCACGCCCCGGCGTTCCGCCGCACCCAACGCCTGACCCTGAGCCCGATAGCGAAGCCGAAGGGCAATAACATCTACGCTTGCGATGTTGATCTAGCTGCACTACTATAATTACCGTCTAGCCAGACGCGCCCCGGACATCACCAAGATTAGCGACGGCTCGGCGCTCCATGCTTGGCGGCTGGGGAGCCAACCGGCCGCTCGACGCAGGAGGTTTGACCGGTGGGAGATAAGATTGGGCTGATTGGAGTCGGCGCCGTGGGCAGCTACGTGGGCGCCTTCCTGACCAAAGAGGGTCACGACTTGACCCTCATCGACATGTGGCCCGAGCACGTGGAGGCCATGCGGCAGCAAGGCCTCCGGGTCAGTAGCGAGGAGTTCAACTTTACCGTTCCGGTCAAGGCGATGCACCTGACCGACGCCCAGGGGATTCAGGAGCCCTTCGATTTCGCTATCGTCTCGGTGAAGTCATACGATACCGAGTGGGCAACCCACTTCATAAAGCGGTACGTCAAACCCGAAGGGTTCTTCCTCTCGATCCAAAACTGTTGGAATGATCCGGTCATCGGCGACATCGTGGGCAGCGACCGGGCGCTCGGCAGCGTGGCTTCCTCGATCGAGGTGGCCCTGTGGGAGCCCGGCCACGTGGTCAGGGGAGGCCCGGTGGGCCGGAACCACGGCCATACCGTGTTCCGGGTTGGAGAGCAGGATGAGCGGATCACTCCCCGGTCGGAGAGGGTCGCGGCGCTGTTGGACCTGGTCGACGCCGCCTACGCCTCGGACAATTTGTGGGGCGAACGCTGGGGCAAGCTCTGCCAGAACTCGATGGGCAACGCCATCTCCGCCATGTCCCAACTGGGGTCCCAGGAGATGGCTCAGGACTCCCGGTGCCGGTTGATACGGATAAACTTGGCCAAGGAAACGGCCCAGGTGGGCCTGGCCATGGGCCTGAAGGTGGTGGACGCCGGCGGCAAGCCGGCCAAGATGTGGGCCGAGGCCGACAAGGGCGACGTGTTCGAGGAGCTTGACGACTACATGAGCGGCCGGGGAGGCCGGACCAACTGGCTGGCCTCCATGGCCCAGGACGTGAAGAAGGGACGCCGGTCCGAGATCGATCAGATGAACGGCCTCGTGGCCCGGAAAGGCCGGGAGCTGTCGGTATCCACGCCCTTCACCGACGCCGTAGTCGACGCCATGCACGGCATCGACGACGGGTCGATCGCCCCTGGTCCGGCCAACATAGATAGGATTCTCAAAGCCGCCGGCCGTTAGGGCCCGATGCCTGGGTTCCGGTAGGCCGGAGAGCCGAGGGTTTTACGGGGAACGGTGCCAGGCGGCCAATCGGTCTTAGATCTGCTCTTTCGTGCTCACGATCCGGCCTCCGCTGTTGCCTGGCGCGGAGTCCCCTTTGGGGAGGGGATCGGAGTGGAGCGGGCGATGGGAATCGAACCCACATGACCAGCTTGGAAGGCTGGAGCTCTACCACTGAGCTACGCCCGCGGAGGCGAGAGCTACCGCCCAATTATAGACGTTGATGACGCCCCTTGCCAGTTGCTGAATGGTGCATTGGCCGCGGAACTCGGCCTGCAGTATCGATGGTGAACTAGATCCCCTTGTTTACCTTTCCTGAGAGGGGGACTTGCCTGACTCGGGGATGCCCCAATACCTGAGTGCGGTCCAGCGACATTAATATAGGGAGGAAAACGATGGATGTCATTAGACGAGACCACTCAGACATAGCTCCTGCCGGCCCCACCTACAGCAGAAGCGTGCGCACCGGGAATTGGTTGTTCATCTCCGGCTGCACCGCCCGGGGCACCGAGGCCCAGGGCAAACCGTTGATGGAGCAGTTGCGGGTCACCATCGACCGGATCACCCGCATCGTCGCCGCCGAAGGGGGCACTACCTCTGGCATTGTCAAGACGACCACCTTCGTGACCAGTATCGCCGACTGGCGCGCCAATGCCGCGGAACAACAAGCCCTGTTCGAGGAGTTCTTCAAGGGAGAGTATCCCGCCAACACGTTGGTGGAGATCACGGCGCTGGCCCAGCCGGGGCTTGACGTGGAGATTGAAGCCACGGTGGTGCTGGACTGAAGCACCCACCGGCGAATCTGGCGCCAAGCGGCCGCATCATAATAGTTGTTACCCATATTCCTTCCAGTTGGAAGTCGCGGCCGGGCGGTGCCTTTGAGCAACATACTTGGGAAATCAGGTTTCGTTATCGTCCTCGTGTTGGCGGGGCTGCTGATGGCGGTGGCGTTCCTCCCGCAGGTAAGGCAGTTCTGGTTACAGCTGCGGGCCGACGATGTGACGATAACCCAACCTTCCGCCCGCGGGGGAGAAGGGGGGAAGGACACGTTGGACCTGAGGATCATAACGATCCTGGGCAAGGACGGGATACCGGCCATTCTGAACCCGGAGTTCGTGAGTGCGCAAGCGGCCGACGAGCAGATGGTGCCCAACGAGCGGGTCATCGGGGTTTCCATCAACGGGGACCACCGGGCCTATCCGTTGAACTTGCTGAGCCGCCATGAGATCGTCAACGATACGGTTGGGGGCGCGCCCGTCGCGGTTACCTGGTGACCCCTGTGTTTCACGGGCATTGTATATGCCCGCGAGATAGAAGGAGTAGCCCACACCTTCGGGGTTTCCGGCAAGCTCATCATGAACGCACTGGTAATGTACGACCACCAGACGGGCACCCTGTGGAGCCAGTTCCTGAGCCGGGGTGTCAAAGGGCCGCTGGCCGACACCTCGTTGGAGATCGTTCCCGCCGTCCAGACTACCTGGCTACAGTGGGTCCAGTTGCACCCTGATACCGTGGTCCTGGACAAGAAGGGCAGGTACCAGTCCGACACCTATGAAGGGTATTACCAGGGCGGCTCCGCCGGTATCCTCGGCGAGTCCAACAAGGACAAACGCTTGCCCCGAAAGGACCTGGTGCTGGGGGTGAGCGTGGACGGCGCCGCCAAGGCCTATCCCTTCTCGGCAATTGCCGATGAGATGGTGATCAACGACTTCTTCTCTGGCAGGAATGTTCTGGTGACCTTCGACCCTGCCTCGGAGACAGGCGCGATATTCGACCGGAAGGCCGGGGACCGCACCCTGACTTTCAGTTTGGTAGAGGAAGAATCCCCCCAACCCCCCTTTACGAAAGGGGGGCAAGAAGGACTGCTTGAAGAAGGAAACCCGGGGGGATTTCTGTCAATGCGGGACCAGGAAACGGGAAGCACCTGGCAGGTCGTTACGGGGAGGGCCGTTGCCGGACCTTTGGCGGGATCGGCGCTGGAGCGGCTGCCGTCCCACTACTCCTTCTGGTTCGCCTGGGGCGACTTCCACCCCGATACCGAGTTGTATGGGGGGAGTGGCCTACCAAGCTAGGCCAGGCCGGCTAACCGCCGGCCACGGATATTCGAGAGCAATTCGAAGACCCAGGGAGGCGTACCTATGCCTGATACCGAGCAAACCAGAGGCTCCCTAGACGTCGGACGACGGTACCGATTTGACCATCTCGCGTTGCCTCTGGTGCTGAGAGACATGTACTTCAGCAAAGACGATCCCGGCCCGGGCGACCGAGTGCCGGACTTCGACCTCCCAACTCTGGGTGGAGGCCGCTTCCGGTCTACCGATCTTGGCGAGACCGGTCCGGCGCTGCTGATCTTCGGCTCCTATTCGTGCCCGATGACGGACAGCGCCGCACCTGGCCTGAGGCAGTTGCACGGGCGCTTTGGCGGCCGCGTCCGTTTCGTGATGGTAGACATCCGTGAAGCGCACCCCGGGAACGCGGTGCCGCAGCCCCGAACCTTCGACCAGAAAATGGCCCACGCGCAACTCCTGCGCGACATCCAATGTTTTGAGTTCGAGGTGGCGGTGGACGACATCGACGGCACTTTCCACCGTGCCTTGGGCCCAAAGCCCAATTCGGCTTACGTTCTGGGCAAAGATGGGACGATTCTGTTCCGCGCTCATTGGGCTAATGACACCAACGCCCTGGCCGCGGCGCTGGACTCTGTCGCTGCTGGAGCCCGCCCTCGCCGCTCCCGGAGCGGTGGACTGGTTCGGCCCATGCTCCGTACCTTGCGTTACATAGCGCCGGTCCTCGACCGAGCGGGAGATGGTGCTTGGCGCGAGATGTGGCTCGTGGCTCCCCCCATCGCCGCAATGGCGTTCGTGCTCAAGTCCCTTCGTGTCCGTCCGAAGACGCCCGAAGCGCTGGAAGCATGAGGGTGTGGGCTGCGGTAGTGGAACAGGAGGGCTTGTTCGCTTTCGCCAACGTCCAAGCCGAGTCCGCGATGTTTCCTAGGCTTACCCCAACCAGGTAAGCCACCTCACTCCGTCAAGACCATCGCGTGCGCCCTCCGTCCGGACTACTTGGCGCGCCCGACCTGCCATTCTCTCCGCAGTTCCTCGGCGACCGCGCTGTGGGTGATAACCCTGCCGTGAGCGACATCCTCCAGACCGCGCTCGACCGCCTGAATCACGTAGAGATGGTACAGGACATCATCGAGGCTGCAGTCGTCTGGCAAGCGGTCAAGTAGGGCTTTCACAGTTTCCTTGGTCTGTGGCATGCCGCAGTTTCCGTTGCTTGTTTTCAGATTGAACTATTAGTAAGTATAGCAGGATTCCTGCCCACATCACTGCCCGGACAGCGGATAAGTGAGTGTCTTGAATACTCCCAATCTTAGGCAACTTGTAGCGATGGCGCAACCAGCCATTGTCTCGCAAGGTTGAGCGCCTCCGATCCACGGCGTACAATTGGGTGAGGCTTCAGGCCGGGCCGCTCCGGCCGAAGGCAGGACACCTGTCGGGGAGATACCGATGCCCAGCAAAAGCAAGAAACAGTGGATCGAGAAAACACTCCGCCCCGCGATCAACAAGTTCCCGGAGCGCCAAGAGGAGTTCCACACCGACAGCGGGCTCAGGATCGAACCCCTGTACGGCCCGGAGGACCTGGACTATCGCCCGGAGCTGGGCTACCCGGGGGAGTACCCGTACACCCGGGGCGTGCAGCCCAACACCTACCGGGGCCGCATCTGGACCATGCGCCAGTACTCCGGCTACTCCACCGCCGCCGATACCAACCAGCGGTTTCGCTACCTGCTGGACCAGGGGCAGACCGGGCTTTCGGTGGCCTTCGACCTGCCCACCCAGATCGGCTACGACTCGGACCACCCTCTGGCCATGGGTGAGGCGGGCAAGGTGGGCGTGCCGATCTGCAGCGTGGAAGACATGGAGGTCCTGTTCGACGGTATCCCGTTGGACCGGGTCAGCACCTCCATGACCATTAACGCCACCGCCTCGATTCTTTTGTGCCTCTATATCGCCGCCGCCAAGCGACAGGGGGCTTCCCCGGAAACGCTGAGCGGCACCATCCAGAACGACATTCTGAAGGAATACATCGCCCGCGGTACCTACGCCTACCCGCCACGGCCCTCGATGCGGCTGGTGGTGGACGTGTTCAAGTACTGCGCCGAAAAGGTCCCCCGCTGGAACACCATCAGTATCAGCGGGTACCACATACGGGAGGCCGGCTCTACCGCCGTTCAGGAGTTGGCCTTCACCTTCGCCAATGCCATCGCCTACATCCAGGCTGCCATCGATGCCGGGCTGGACGTGGACTGGTTCGCCCCTCGGGTTTCGTTCTTTTTCGTGGCCCAGAACAACCTGTTCGAGGAGGTGGCTAAGTTTCGTGCCGCCCGCCGCATGTGGGCCAAGATCATGAAAGAGCGCTTCCACGCCAGCGACCCCCGGTCGATGATGCTGCGGTTCCACACCCAGACCGCCGGGGTGAGCCTCACCGCCCAGCAGCCGGACAACAACCTGATCCGTTGCACCATCCAGGCCCTGGCCGCCGTCTTGGGAGGCTCCCAGTCGCTGCACGTGAACTCCCGAGACGAGGCCCTGGCACTGCCCTCCGAGGAGTCGGCGCAGCTCTCCCTGCGCACCCAGCAGATACTGGCCTACGAAAGCGGCACGGCGGACGTGGTAGACCCGCTGGGCGGGTCCTACTACGTTGAGAGTCTGACCAACCAGCTGGAAAAAGAGGCTTTCCAATACATCGAACGGATCGAGCAGTTGGGGGGCGCCGTGTCCGCCATCGAGGAGGGTTTCCAAGTCCAGGAGATCGGAGAGGCCGCCTACCGGCACTGCCGGGAAGTGGAGTCCGGGTCCCGCACCATTGTCGGTGTCAACCGGTTTGTCACCGACACCCCCCCTGTCGAAGGACTGATGCGGGTGGACGCGGAGGCGGCCCGGCGCCAGACGCAGCGGCTCAAGCGCCTCCGCAAAGAGCGGGATGGCGCCCAGGTGAAAGCGGCGCTCTCCCGGCTGGACGAGGTAGCCAGGGGCACCGGCAACACGGTGCCGGCCATCCTGGAGTGTGTCGAGGGCTACTGCACCCTGGGCGAGATCAGCCAGGTCTTCCGGAACGTTTACGGCGAGCAGAAGGAGCTTGTAGCCTTCTGACCGAAGACTGCCGGGCATTCTCTAGCGGCTGGCCGAACAGTTTTATGGGCCGTTGCGCCATTATTGTCCTCTCGCTTGACCGAGGGGTAGCCCCGCCATATAGTGACCGGGAGCAAGGGTAAAGGGAGGAATTTCAGCCTGATTTCCTCCATGGGCTGAATATGCGGAGTTTTCTCGCATAATCGATAGCTAGCTTCCGATGGGCGTCCTAATCACGGAGGTTGTATGACCAAGTACAAGACGCGTACCGTGGTGTCTCGATCCCTTCTGAAGGAAAACGGTGGCAGGTACCTCAACGCGTGGCATCAGCTGATGCCAATTGCGGCCGGCTAACCACTCGCTGGAGCGGGCCCGGGGACGCGCTGGCTTTCACCTTGATTGCCACGAGCCCCGGCCTTAGCTCGAACCGTTATGCCAATCCTTGACTGGAGTGTGATATGTCAAACGTCAAAGAGAAAATGACTGAGGTAATTCAGTCTCAACCGGAAGATGCGACCTACGAAGAGATCATGCGTGAGCTGGCCTTTGAAAGGATGATTGAACGCGGCCTCTTGGATTCTCGGAGGGGGCGTGTAGTGACGAATGAGGAAATGGAACACCGGATTCGCACGTGGCAGAAATAAGATGGACCGCGGAGGCGCACAGCTGGCTTCGCGACATACACGATTACATTGCTGCGGATAATCCGGGTGCGGCCCATAAGGTCGTCTCTGGAATCTACGAAAAAGCCCAGGTGCTTCGCCTTTTTCCCGAGATTGGACACAAGTATCGCACCGAGGCTGAGGGTGAAGTCAGAGTCTTGCTCTACGGACATTACCGGATCGCGTACCTTCTGAGAAGCTCGGCCGCCATCGACATCTTGGGGGTGTTTCATGGTGCGCTCGATATCGACAGGTATCTTCCATGATTCGTGGGCATGACAAGGCACTGAATGCGACGGGCGCTGGCGCTATCGAGAGCGCCCGGTTTAGCTTCAAAATAGTAGCCTCAAACGGCTCAACAGCAAGCAATGTCACAAACTGTCTGGGTGACAAACCGAAAACCCGCCCACGGGATCAAGTAGGCAACAGGAGGCGTGTATCGTGGCCGACCTGATACTTTCCGAAGAGGAGCAGATGCTCCAGACGATGGTCCGAGACTTCGCCGACCGGGAGCTGATAACTCGGGCCCGCGAGGTGGATGAGAAGGAGGAGTTCTCCTGGGAGAACTGGAGGGGAATGGCCCAACTTGGGCTGACCGGCATCGGCATCGACCCCAAGTATGGCGGCAGCGGCGGCGGCTACCGGAATATGGTGATTGTGGCCGACGAGGTGGCCAGGGGAGATGCCGCCGCGAGCGTGACCCTGATCTCCCACCTCTCATTGGGGACAACCACCATATATCGCTTCGCCAACGAAGAACAGCGCGAGCGGCTGGTCCCGTCCCTGGCTTCGGGAAGGGGTGTCGCGGCCTGGGCCCTGACTGAGCCCGGCGGAGGCTCTGACGCCGCCGCCCTGCGTACCACGGCCACCAAGCGAGAGGGCACTTACTTCCTCACCGGCAGCAAGATGTTCATCACCAACGCCTTCGAGGCCGAATCCATGGTGGTCTTCGCCACTCAGGACTCCACCAAAGGCTACAAAGGCATCGGCGCCTTCGTGGTCCCGAGGAATGCCCCGGGCCTCGAAGTAAACACCCTGCACGGGAAGATGGGGATGCGGGGCTCCAGCACCTGCGAGGTTGTGCTGCGGGATACCCCGGTGCCGGCGGAGAACCTGTTGGGTGAAGAGGGACGGGGGTTCCGCTACGCCATGGAGATCCTGGACTCCAGCAGGATCATCATCGCCGCCCAATGCGTCGGCATCGGCCAGGCGGCCCTGGAAGCCGGGCTGCGTTATACCCAGCAGCGGGAGGCCTTCGGACGTCCCATCGCCCAGCACCAGGCCATCCAGTTCATGCTGGCAGACATGGCCACGGGGGTGCACGCCGCCCGGGTTGTGACCATGAACGCGGCCACGTTGAAAGACAACGACCTTCCTTTCGTCGATCAAGCGTCCATGGCCAAGCTCCTGGCCTCGGAGATGTGCGTCAAGGTGTCTTCCCAAGCAGTGCAGGTGCACGGCGGCTACGGCTACTTCAAAGACGCGGCCGTGGAGCGCATATTCAGGGACGCTCGGGTCACCACCATCTACGAGGGGACCTCGGAGATACAACGGATGGTCATCGCCCGGCAGGTGCTGGCTAGAAATCCCCTCTAGGCGGAAGCGACCCAATGCCGGCGGTAGAACCCGCCACAGCCGTTGGTGCGAATCTAGCAGACTGAGCGACGCCTTTCACTGGGGAAGGGGTAGAAAATAGGCTTGGTTGATCTTCCCAACGCGGACCAACCGAGCCGGCATGTTGGATCGCTCTGAGATTAGAGGGAGCCATCATGGGGAAGCTGCTGGGCCTGTGCCCGAGGAGGCGACCGGAAAGTGACCGAGATTTGCAGCGTGAACTACATTGACCACGTGGGCGTGGCCGTCAAGAACATCGGTGCGGCCCTGGCACTATTCCAGGAGGTCTTTGGTGCTCCTCCTGCCACGGTGAAAGAGCTGCCTGACCAAGGAGCGAGGGGCACCCTCATTCAGGTGGGGGAGACCCGGTTGGAGCTGTTGGAGCCTCTCGGCCGTGACACGCCGATCGGACGCTTCATTGAGCGCCGGGGCGAGGGCTTGCACCACTTGGCCTTCAACGTGTCTGATCTGGCTGGCAAGCTCAGGGCTCTGGAGGGCCTGGGCATCAATCTCGTGGACCGGGAACCCCGAGATGGTTTGTCCGGCGACATCGCCTTCATCCATCCCCGGTCGGTCTTCGGTATTCTCACCGAGTTGGTGGAAAGCCGCCAATAGTCCACGAGGGGAGGGACCCGGTGTCCGGTCTGCGCGAATCGCGGTTTAGCGGGCGGCCCCTCACGGTACTTGCGGTAGCCCCGCTGAACCAGGGATCCGGGCGCCTGAGACCGCCTTTTCGGGGACTTGTGCAAGATCGACGGACATGATACTAATTACCGGGGCATCCCATGACGAGCAAGAGCCGAACTATCCGCGTACTGGTGGCCAAGCCTGGTCTGGACGGCCACGACCGGGGGGCGAAGGTAGTGGCCCGGGCAATGAGGGACGCGGGGATGGAGGTGATCTATACCGGCATACGGCAGACGTCTCAGATGATAGTACAGGCCGCCGCCCAAGAAGATGTGGATGTTGTGGGAATGAGTATCCTCTCGGGCGCCCACCTGGAAATCCTGCCCGAGGTCATGCGTCTGCTAAAAGAACAGGGAATGGACGATGTTCTGGTGGTTTTGGGTGGAATCATCCCGGAGGCTGACCGGCAGGCTCTAGCTGATCTGGGCGTTGCCGGCATGTTCGGTCCGGGCACATCCACCAGCACGATAGTAGAATTCATCGAAGGCGCCGTGGGGGAACGCGCAAGTTTGTAGCCCGCTATTTTTCGTCGTCTCGATTACCCCAAGATTGGTCCGGGCCGAGAATCCGCGGGTCGATTATTGATTACGCCTTGACATTATAGGTGTATAGACTCGTATAATTACCACCGGCCTTTGACAGTAGGTGGCCAAGATTTTATGCGTTTTAACGTTGCTCAATTGCTGAAAGAGCCGATTGGCTCGGAACGTGGCTACCAACTGGACGAAGAATTCACCGGTCCGCAGCGGATCGCCGAGATGGCCCGTGGCCCGGTACATATGTTGCGCACCCACCAGGGGGTCCTGGTGAGAGCCGCCTTGGAAATCCGGTGTGCCTTGACCTGCAGCCGATGCCTGGGCGCCTTTAGCCGTTCCTCCACCCTTTCCATAGAAGAGGAGTTCTTCCCCTTGGTGGAGATTCAAGGCGGCCGAAGCGTGCTTCAGCCGGATGAAACGGAGGGCCGGAGGGTCATTGATAGCAGGCATGTACTGGACCTAGGCGAGGCGGTCCGAGAGTACGCCGTGACCGACCTTCCCATGAAACCGTTGTGCCACCCAGGTTGCTTGGGTCTGTGTCAGGTGTGCGGAGGAGAACAGAATCTGAATCGGTGCGGTTGTAGTGCCTCCTCGAGAGACTCCCGTTGGGGGGCTCTAGCGGGGCTGCTGCACCAACATGAGGGCTAGCCTAGCTGGCGGGCCAATATGAAAGTCCTTTGGCACCACGCGGTTTCGGGAACCTATGACGGAGGCAGTGTCTACGCTGAGTTGGGAGGTCGGCTTCGGCCGCTTCTTGGCATTTCCCGAAGGCAGCAGCAACAGTTGACCCCTGAGCAAAGAACAGGGGATTTGTAGAAAGCCGGTCCTTGTAGAGCCGGATCTAGTCGGAGCGAGTTTAACGAATGGGAGCAGTACCGAACAAGAAACTGACGAGGGCACGGCAGGGCCGGCGGCTCAGCGCTTACCGGTTGAAGCCCGTCAACCCGTCTTTCTGTCCGCGTTGTCGCAATGCCAAGCTGCCGCACGTAGTGTGCCGGCAGTGTGGATACTACCGGGGACGGCAGGTGATCGACACCTCGGTTTAGTGTGAGCCTGCCCAGCCGTTGGGACAGGGGGTGCCGGCAGGGTTTTGGCACCAATAACGGCATCAGCCGGCAATGTTTAAGGAAAATGACCAAGGTACAGAAATAGGGAGTGAATCTGGCGCCCAAACATTCGAGTTCAAGATGTGGGCCGAGTACATGATATGAAAGTAGTTACTGAACGTAGTCCGACCAACAAAGCTTATGTGTTCCCGGGACAGGGTTCCCAGAGTGTCGGGATGGGCGCCGAACTGTGTGCCGCGTCCCGAGCCGCCCGGGAGGTTTTCGAGGAAGCCGATGACAGCCTGGGGTTCTCCCTGTCCCAATTGATGTTCAATGGGGCCGCCGACGACCTTCGGGATACCGTCAACTCCCAACCGGCCATCATGACCGTCAGCATCGCGTGTTGGAAGGCCTTGGAAGAGACCATGGGGCAGGAATCGACCCTGCCCAGCGTCGTGGCTGGGCACAGCCTGGGCGAGTATACCTCGATGGTGGTTGCCGATGTCATCGACTTCGGCGACGCGGTTAAACTCGTACGGGAACGGGGCCGGCTGATGCAGCAGGCCTCGCTGAGCCGGCCCGGCGGCATGGCGGCCATTATTGGCCTCGAAGAGTTGGCGCTGGAGCACATCTGCGCTGAAACCGGAGTGGAGTTGGCCAACATCAACGCCGACGGACAAATAGTCGTCAGCGGGGACAAGATCGCCGTGGCCCGGGCGATGGACTTGGCTTCTGCCCGGGGGGCCAGACGGACCATACCCCTGCCGGTTAGCGGTGCATTCCATTCCTCTTGCATGTTGGAAGCCCGGGAAGGCCTGTCCGGTGCGGTCAGCGTCCTGAATTTCCGCGATCCCAAGCACCCGATAATCGCCAACTCCACCAGTGAACCCCTGACCACAGGCGCCGAAGTCCGGGAGGAACTGCTCGAAGGCCTCTGCCGATGCGTCCAGTGGAAAGACTCCGTTAAGTACATGATTAGCTCGGGAGTAACCCAGTTTGTCGAGTTCGGGCCGACGGCCGTTCTGACCAGTTTGATTCGGCGTATCGACCGAAATGTCGAGGCGGTTACCCTGTCCGATCCGGCGTCCATACAGAAGCTGATCGGAGATTCCAACTAGGCCGTTTGGCTGGGCTTTTGGTGACCCATGCCAACCCTGAAGTCCACGGACCTGAGACGAAAGGCAAGGATGGGCGCCCTTCAATCTCTGTTTGCGGCCGATATCAAGAGGTCTCCGGACGAAGGATCCCTGGAATGGCTGGTCGGCGAAGATTCGCTGCCGGCGAAGGCGGTTGAATTCGCTCAGGTGTTGATGCAAGGGGTCTCGGATAATAGGCCCACATTGGACAACGTGATCGAACGATATGCTCCCGCCTGGCCGGTGGACCAGCTGTCTCTGGTGGACCGAAACATCCTGCGCATCGCCTTGTTTGAGTTGTTGTTTACCCCTCAAATTCCTCGAAAGACCGCGATCAACGAGGCGGTAGAACTGGCTAATGTGTTCGGAAGCGAGAGTTCCTCCCGGTTTGTAAACGGAGTCCTGGGGTCGGTGATGGCCGGGCTGGAGACGGGGGGACTTGCCCCCAACGATACTGCGACTGAAGGGAGATGACAGTTTGCCCACTGTCTACGATCGAGTAAAAGCCATCGTGGTTGATAAGCTAGGGGTCGACGAGGCAGAAGTAACGGAAACATCTTCGTTCGTGGAAAACCTCAACGCCGACTCACTGGACCTGGTAGAGCTGATCATGGCCTTCGAGGAGGAGTTCTCCACCGACGATTCGCCGGTGGAGATTTCCGACGAGGACGCCGGCAAGATCTACACCATTGAGGATGCCGTAAACCACTTGAAAGGCCACGGAGTACAAGACTCCTGACCTTAGCCGGCCGGCCCTGTCTTGACGGAACGCCCGGAAGTGGGTCCCTCCCTCCCGGTGGTTGAAGCGGCAGAGACCGCCGTGGCAATGCCCCTGCGTCAGACTCACCTCAACCGGCAAGAGGACCGGCCCTTGGCGCCTAGCATCCGAAGCAGGGCGAGGGAAACCTAATCCCGGCGGCGGGATGCCCGGGTGGGAACTTCTCCATGTCCCCGTGCCTGGGGTTCCCGGAAGCGGTCTTGACACAATGGGCTGCTCCCGGGTCGATGGGAGGTTGGACGCCATGAACAGCCTGGAGGAGATCGCCGCCCTGGTCGGGCGCTGCACCGGCTGTGCACTTTGGCAGGGGCGCACCAACGCCGTGCCCGGAGAAGGCCCAGCCGACGCGGAGTTGATGTTCATCGGCGAGGGCCCCGGCTTCCACGAGGACCGGCTGGGCCGGCCCTTCGTCGGCCAAGCCGGACAGTTCTTGGAGGGCCTGCTGTCGTCGATTGGGACCAGACGCGAGCTGGTGTTCATCGCCAACATGCTCAAGTGCCGGCCGCCTCAAAACCGTGACCCGTTGCCGGCGGAGATCACCGCCTGCAGCCAGTACCTGGACCGCCAGATCGAGTTGATCAACCCCAAGCTCATCATTACCCTCGGCCGGTTTTCTATGACCCGGTTCTTTCCTGGGGAGAGCATAAGCCGGGTCCGGGGCAAGGTCCGGGAGAAGGACGGCCGCTTCATTTACCCGGTGATGCATCCGGCGGCGGCCCTGCGCCGGCAGGAGTTCCGCGCCACCATAATCGAGGACTTCAAGGCTATACCGGACATTCTGGCGGGCTTGGGCCAAGCGGCCCCAACGGTCGCCGCGGCAGACCTGCCAGAGGCTCCGCCTCCGGAGCAATTGAACCTCTTCTAGGAAGTGCCAACAAGTTGAACCCACAACTACGAGTCATCCCGCTGGGCGGGTTGGGTGAAATCGGCAAGAACATGATGGTCGTGGAATGCGGCGAAGACCTGATCGTCGTGGACTGCGGGGTCCAGTTTCCCGAAGAGGATATGTTGGGAGTGGACCTCATCATCCCCGACATATCTTACCTGCAGGAGCGGGCCGATCGGGTCCGGGCCGTACTTATCACCCACGGGCATGAGGACCACATCGGGGCACTGCCATTCGTGCTGGCTCAGCTCAAGGTTCCGGTATATGCTCCCAAGCTGGCCCACGGTCTCATCTCGGTGAGGCTCAAGCAGCGCCGGGCCACTCGCGACGCCACCCTTGAGGCCATCGAACCGGGAGTTGCCTACCAATTCGGGGACAACCTCCGGGCGACCTGGTTCCGGGTTTGCCACAGCATTCCCGACGCCATGG
>CAJWBT010000002.1 GCA_913020235.1 uncultured Chloroflexota bacterium | reverse complement strand
CGTTCTTGTAGTCTCGGGCGGTCTTTCCGGTGTAGGACCGGGTAATCACGAAGTCCTCGGTGGCCCCCCGGAGGATGTCCGCCTTGTGGCGGTCCGGGATCATGCTCTCCTCGGCCACCAGGAAGGCGGTGCCGACCCACGCCCCCACGGCGCCCAGGGCCAGCGCGGCGGCGACTCCTCGCCCGTCTCCGATGCCCCCCGCCGCGATAACCGGAATAGGCGAAACCGCGTCGACGACTTGAGGAATCAGGGGGAAGTTCGCCACTTTGCCGGTGTGGCCGCCGGCCTCGTATCCCTGGGCCACGACGATGTCCACTCCGGCCTCCACCTGCCGAACGGCATGTCGAACCGAGCCCGCCATGCCGAAGACGGTGATGCCCTTTTCGCGAGCCAGCGGGACCACCCAGGACGGGTCGCCCAGGGCCGCCGCGAACACCGGGACATTCTCCTCCAGCACCACCTCGACCTGTCCCCGGATGTTCTTGCGGGTGACCATCGTCCGCTTCTCCATGCCATCGTCCGGCAGATCGAACTCCAGCATCAAGCTCCGCACGAAAGCCACGTGTTTGGGGTATTCGCGCTGGAGTTGCTCACGAATCCCGGCGCGGGTGTCCTCGGAGTCGGCAAGCCTGGCGGGAAGGAGCAAGTCCACCCCGAAAGGCTTGTCCGTCAAAGCCCGGACCTCTCGAATGCGAGTGCTGATCTCCTCGGGGCTCATTCCTGAACCCCCAATGACCCCCAGGCCGCCGGCGTTGGAGACCGCCGCTACCAATCCGGGCGGTGTGGCGTTGCCCCTGCCACCCATGCCTGCGAGACAGATGGGGAACTCGATTCCAAGAAGTTCGCAGAGCGGGGTTCGCAATACCTGCTTTTCCATTCTTGTGCCTCCTAGCCTAACTCCCTGTGCTTCCTTGCCAACACCATGGGTACCCGACCAGGCATCAGATTAGAGGAGGGCCCCGACGCCGCGCCGTGCCGGCCGGCGGATGATTAGTCTTCCTGGCAGCCACCACCCCGTTCCCGGGACTATGAGCTTTGGCCGGGATGGCGGCCCGGTGCTACTGTATATCGAGCCGATTTGGCTGTCAATTCCGGCGGCGGTGGTGGCCGGTGCCACCCAAGCAAAATGCTAGGCCTGACGATGAAATCCCCCTGCATCCCCCTTTCTTAAAGGGGGACCGAGGAGGATTTTGTTCACCGGGCTACGATACACCGTTGAGCCGCCCACGCGAACGCCCGCATTGTATAATCGGCCTATCCGATGCGGACCGATGAAGAGGCTAGATCATGAAATCGAGGAATCGGCAGGCTACCCAAGATGACTCGACACCGGGCTCACCGGGAGGCCCGGACGTCTCGACCATCATCGGAACAATGGAGGAGCAGCGGGCCGCGCTGCTAACCGAGCTTCGCAACCTGGCGCTGGCCCTTCCCGCCGTTGCGGAGCGGACGCTGTACGATGGTTTCTGCCGCCATTGGACCCCGGCCTATTACTCGGAGGGCACCCAGCTTTTTCACGTCCACAACTTCCGCGCCGGGCTCAGGGCCACCATGTTCGTGGGGGCAAGGAAGCTGGAGCCGGTCATCTTGGAGTCGGACCAGGTGCCCCATGAGCTGCGCCTCCTGGTGGCCAAGACTCCCGGCCCTCGGGGCAGGAAGGAGGTCAGGGTGCCCATCGCCTCTCTTGAGGACGTGGCCTCCTTCTGGGAGTTGGTGCGGGTCAAATGGGAAACGAGTCAGCAGCGTTGGCCCGGTGTGTGTCGGTGTATGAATGATCGGAGCCCTTCAGATATAAGAGGATGACTGGTATAAGAGGATGACTGGCGCGACGGTCAGAAGGCCGGCCGGCTTGGCCACCAGCCATAACCTCGATCCCCTTTACAGAGTCAGTGAAGAGCGGGGTTAAGCCAGGCTGGTCAGGGCTACCAGGGCCGCGCTGCCGCCGGCAGTCAAGACCACCACCAGCCGGGGCGGACTTCGAGATGAGAAATGGAAGCTGAGATTATAGATTTAAACACAGGCAAACTGATTGAAACCAAAGTAATCGGACGAGACATGCCTGGCGACATTCGCGATGGTGAAGCCATAACAACGAAGCTTGGCCCCCGAACCGTGGTAAGGGTGTCGATGGAGACAAAGCCAGTTCACGCGGGGTTCCTTACGACCTGTTATAAGGTTTGGGTAAAGTAAGACGCTCGGATAGGGCGTTGGGTTCCACTGATAGCTCAGGCAATTAGGGACATTTGTTACCAATCCAAATATAATAGAGTTCGGGGTTTTCGTCGCAACTCGGCGGTGGTTGTTGGGTGCGCGGACCGGTATCGATCTTGAAACTGGCCTGCCACCTTAAAATCCGAGGAGGGTCGATCAGAGACGGACAACCTGGGTCGGTACGACGGCTACACGTTGGGTGTTGCCAAAAATTGATCGTCATGGGACCAAGTTCGCCCTCCAACCCCGTGCCCTCTCTAACTGCCTCACGCTCGAACCAGCCATAAAAGTCCACGTCCCCAATCCATTCGGGGGCGAGTACCTCTCCGAGCGCTCTGAAATATGTTTCCTGGCGCGATTGGATCCAAGGATTGGTTGCCAATTCGCCATCGGTGTAGGCGTCAAGACCGACCCGTGTCAGCGCATGGCCTTCACCGGACAACTTAAGGGTGGTCGATGCAGTGACGACCGTTCCAGGTATCGGCGGAGCAGGAATCTCATAGGTGAGCACGGTCTGCATTCTGGGCAAACGCTGCTCCAGTAGGGCGAAGAAGGCTCCTCCCTCGATCTCCTCATACTCCTCGGAAACAAACTTGAAGCCGAGTAGCGCCGTCTTGTCTTTGTCGCGAAACGATACATGCGGATGAATTCGTTCTATCTCGCTGAAGAACCGGGATAAAAATTCGTCCCGAGATACGGGAAGGCTAGTGGGCGTGAATGTCGGGTTGTACCTTACGCACCTTTGGTCAGGGCCATCAGGGGTGTACCACCACTGGCCGTTTTCTAGAACCCACTTGTCAGGAGTCGGGTCTTCGAAGGTTACACCGCGCTTCGTCCACGTTACTTTCTTGTATACGCGTCCCTCTTTGCCGCTCACTTCGACCCCAGTAATCCGGGCCGATAATACCAATTCAGGGTTCTTGTTGAGGATTCTTTGCTGGAAGTCCACGAGGTCCGTAGCGCCACACGCCTCAACAAGCTCAGGGGCGAATGTAGTGAATGCTGTAACCCAGTCATTTTTGGAGACATGAGAAGCCCATTCCTGTGCTCTTTTCTCGAGGCGTGACTCTGTGGCGGTAGGTTCTGAAGTCGGCACGGGGGTGGCCGTCGGTAATGCAGTCGGTGCAGCCGTTGGTATGGGTGCTGCAGTCGAAGCGGGCGTGGATGTAGGTTCAGACTGGGTACATGCAAACCCAGCTATAGCCAGCAGAATAAGCGGGCCGAGGGCAACGTTCAGGCTTGGGCCCATTCTATTCCCTCCAAATGGGGCTCTAGGGGTGGCCACTGTAACCGGCCCCACCCTCAAACCGGTCTGCCTCCTCCATCGTGCCGCACAGATTAGCCACCAGGATAGCCTGGCGGGCGTTTTTGGTGCGCAGGTCCACCCGCTCGGCGGCGTGGCGCGCCAGGCCCGGGTCCTTGCCTAGCTGGCACGAAAATCAGAAGGCCGGACGCCGGAGCACCTCGGGGTCTATCTTCCGGGGGATCAGCCGGCCCGCTGTTGGCTGGCCCAGAAGCTGCCCGTTGTCCACCATCACGCTACCCCGGAGGATGACCGTGGTGGGCCATCCCTCCACCCGCCAGCCCTCCCAGGGGCTGTAGTCCCGCACGTGCAGGTCCTCCATGGTCAGCGCTTTTTTCACCGACGGGTCGATGATGGCCAGGTCGGCGTCGCTGCCCGCGGCGATGGCGCCCTTCCTGGGATACAGGCCCAGCATCCTGGCGGCGTTGGTGGAGGTAACCTCCGCGTAGCGCTCCAGAGACATGCCCTGCTTCACCACGGCCTCGGTGTAGTTGACGCCCATCCGGATTTCGATGCCGATGTTGCCCCCCCTCATGTCGACAACGTTGCGGCCCGCGATCTTGTCCAGGTAGGTGGTGAAGCTGCTGTCGGTGGCGGTGAAGGAAAGGTCGCTCCGGTGCAGTCCCTTCCACAGTTCGAGGCGGTCATCCTCGTATTTCAAGGAGGGGTAGGTATGGTACTTCATGCCGTCTTCTTCTTTGTACCGGTCGCAGTTGAAAGACAGGGCCAGGGTCAAGACCTCGCCGTACACCGGCATCCCCCGGCCACGGGCCTCGGAGATGGCGTCCACGCCGTCCTTGGCCGTGACGTGCACGAAGTACAGGCCCGCCCCGGTGCGCTCGGCTAGCCGCAGCACGCTGCGAAACGCCAGGTCTTCCACCGTTTTGGAGTGGATCAGGTGGATGTTGTGCCAGTCCCAATGGCCCCGCTGCTGTGCCAGGAGATAGTTGTACATGACCAGCTCATCGTCCTCGCCATGGACTGCCAAAACGCCGCCGTGACGGGCGATCTGGCTCATCACGTCCTCCAACCGGCCCGCGTCGATCTTGGCGATGGGAGTGAGGGTCGTGCTCCTGCCCTCTGGAGGTCGAATGTCCGTGGTGAAGATCTTGATGCTGGGGAAGCCGGCTTCGATGAGTTCGCTGTAGCGGGAGATGGCGTCCGGGGTGCTGCCGTTGGAGTAGATACAGTGGGTGGTGTAATCGGTGTAGGCGTTGCCCCTCCAAACGGAAATGAAGTCGTGGATACCCTCAGCCAGGTCTCCTTGATTGGGCACCGGGGCGAAGTCAACCACGGTGGTGGTGCCGCCCCAGATCGCGCCGAGGGAGTGCTCCAGCGGCCCCGCGTTGGGCACACCCGAGACCAGCTCCCGGGCTCCCGGGCGGACGTTGGCGGCGGCGTGGGTGTGAGGCTCGATCCCTCCCGGCACCACGATCCTTCCGGTGGCGTCGATGATCTTGGCGCCTTCGGAGGGCAGGAGTCCGGGCAGGGCCACGGCAGCGATCTTTTCCCCAGCCACGCCCACATCCCAGTTGCCCACTCCGGAGGGGGTAACAACCAGGCCCCCCTTGATGATCATGTCCAGCATGGCGCACCTCCAGCCAATGTCTTCTAGGGATGCTGCTTGCCGGCAGCCCACCCCGCGGTTTCCGCCCGTGTGATTCGCCTGGGCTACGCTGCCTTGGGGCACCCGAGTCGGGAAACCGCCGCCACTCCTGTCTCGGCAGCGGTAACTCGGACAATTAACGCCTGTGATGCTCCCGGATTATATATCAATTCGGGGCTCGCGCACACCGGAACGGCATCGAACTCCAACCCGGATGCCGCCACCCCGTGCCCGGCCGCCTTGGCGCCAACATCCATCCAGGATTTCTTGAGGGCGAATGCGCAACCAGACGAAACCCGTTAACCGTTATGTAAAGGGCTATTGGGCTGTGATGCCCCCGTCGATCACCAGCTCCGAGCCGGTGATGTACGACGCCTCGTCGGAGGCCAGGTACAGAATGCCGTGGGCGATGTCGGAGGCGTTGCCCAGTCTTCCCAAGGGTATCCTGCCCAGCGCCGTGTCGCGGCGCCCCGGTTCGGTGGCGTATCCCCTGGCGGTCAGCGGGGTGAGCATATGCCCGGGGTGTACCGAGTTAACCCTGATGTTGTCCCCGGCGTACTGGACCGCGGCCGACTTGGAGAAGAGGCGCACGGCCCCCTTGGCGGCATGGTAGGCTGCGTTGGTCGGACCGCCCACGAGGCCATTGATAGACGAGATGTTGATGATGGAGCCGCCGCCGGCCCGGCGCATCTCCGGGATGGCGTGCTTGGTTCCCAGAAAAACCCCTTTGGCGTGGAGGGCCATCTGGCCGTCCCAAGTCTCGGGCGTCGTTTCCTCCACCGTGAAGCGGGCGCTGGTGCCGGCGTTGTTGACCAGGATGTTGAGCCGCCCGAAGCGGGTCACCGTGGTCTGAATGGCGTCGATCCAGTCCTGCTCCTTGGTCACGTCCAGGCGGACGAAGAGGGCATCCCCACCGGCTTCCCGTATCTGCTCCGCGGTCTTGAGACCTCCCTCCTCATTGATGTCGCTGAGGACGACCTTGGCGCCCTCTCTCGCGAACAGCCGCGCCGCGGCCCCGCCGAAGCCCATCAGCTCCCCCTCGACCCCGGTGGCGGCTCCGGTGATCAGGGCAACCTTCCCTTCCAGTCTCATACAACTATCCTCCTGGTTCGTGAACCGATTGGGTTCGACCCGCCCAGGGGTCGGATCTCTCTCCAACCTCCCAAACCTGTCGAATGGTGGCGCATGGCCTTGGGAGAGTGGCTAGAGGGGGAAGATGATCCCCTCAGCCAGGCCCCCCTCCAGGGTCAGAAAACCCACGGATGGAACGGCCTTGAACCGCCTTTTGCCCGCTGCCCCCGGATTGAAGAAGAGGGTGCGGCCCCGGCGCTCCTGGAGGGCGATGTGACTGTGGCCGAAGACCACAACGTCGAAACCACCCATTTGATCGCTGCCCATGGCCGGATCGTCGAGGCTCTTCGGCACCTTAACCTGGTGCGTCAGGAATACCGTGCGACCCTCGAACACCTCAGTCGCGTTCAACGGGTAAAGCGACGACGGACCGTCCCGGTCGACGTTGCCGCGGACCGCCGTGACGGGTGCGATGCGGTCCAACTCCTCGATGATGCCGTTCCCGCCGATGTCCCCCGCGTGGAGGATATGATCGACGCCTCGCAGCAGCTCGGGTACCCTTGGGTTGAGGTATCCATGGGTATCGGACACAACCCCCACCAGCAACCGTTCCCCTCCTCGCGCGGCTCCGCGGGAATTTGATTTTTGAAGCGTAAATGGAGCGGGCTAGGCTGTCAACGGTGCCTCTCTCCCTTCGCTTAACCGGCTAGTCGCTTAACCGGCTAGCGTGCCACTGGTACAATTGAGGCCGTGTCCGGAGTCCCGTTTCCGTGCTGGATTCTCCACAGGGAGGTCGCTGGTGAAGGTCATCTCGGGAGCAAATCTGATAGACGGCGCCGGGAACCCCCTTGTCCCCAATGCGGCGGTTCTGGTCAATGACGATGGACGCATCGAGGCGGTGGGACGCCGGGAAGAGGTCGCCATTCCACCCGGCGCCGAGGTAATCCGCGCCCAGGGCATGACACTGCTGCCGGGCCTCATCGACTGCCACGACCATCTGAGTTCATTCACCTACGACCTGATGGGGCGATGGGGATTTGCCGAGGCCCAGAGCCTTCGCCACCTGCGCATCGCGAGGGTGATGGAAGAAACACTGCTGACCGGGTACACCACGATACGGGACTGCGGCTGGCTGGATGTGGGATTCAGGCAGGCGGTGGATGAAGGCCTCATCGCGGGGCCTCGTCTCCTTGTGGCAACCAGCCCCATGTCGCCCACCCACGGCACCGCCGACCGGTCCAGCCCTTCCGGCCACCACCAACCTCCATCGCCGGACCCCGGGCTCCCCCTCGGGATTGCCGACGGGGTCGACCAGGTGCGAGCCAAGGTACGCGAGCTGGTCCGGGGAGGGGCCGACGTGGTCAAGGTCTTCCAGACCGGCTTCGGCAGGCCGAACCACGGGTCCAAAGACGTGGCTTACGGCCCCGACGAACTCCAGGCCCTGGTCGATGAGGCCCATCTCCTGGGTAAGAAAGTGGCGAGCCACGCCATGGGCGGACCCGGCCTGCGGATGTCAGTCGAGGCCGGGGTTGACACCATCGAGCACGGGCCGTACCTGGACGAAGACCCGGACCTGATCAAGATGATGGCGGACCGTGGGATCTTCCTTGTGCCGACCTTCACCGTATTCATCTTCCATGGGGAAAAAGGCACGTCCCACGCCCAGAGCGAGGTCCGAGACTTCCGCCGTCACCACGTCGAGAGCGTGCAGAAGGCCCTGGCCGCCGGAGTGAAGGTCGTGGCCGGGACCGACGCGGGAGGCTGGGTCCACGGGAACAACGCCCAAGAGCTTCAGTGCCTGGTGGAGGCGGGAATGACGCCCATGCAGGCCCTGGTCGCGGGCACCGGCTGGGCCGCGGAGTGTCTGGGCCTGGAAAAGGAAACCGGCACCCTCCAGCGAGGAAAAATGGCCGACATGGTGGTCGTGGACGGTGATCCCTCCGAAGACATCACCCAGTTGCAAGACAAGAGCCGCATCAAGCTGGTCATGAAGGAAGGCAGGGTGTATTCCAACTTGCTGCCGGGGGAGTAGGCGGACGAGCGCCGCGGGCTAGCCCTTTTTTCATCCCGAAACTCACTCTCCAGAGCGATACAAAAGGACAGCCTTTCTGCCAAACTGATAGCTAAGGAGTCGAGAAGGCGTCAGTGGAGGAGGAGCATCATGAGTAGCCCCACCTTGGCAGACCCCAAAGAAGTCATGGCGCGGCAACTCTCCATCCTGCGGGAGTACGCTTGCAAGTCGGTACTTCATGGCAACAGTCTGGCTCCCGACGAAGAAGCCGACCAAGCGGACCACATGCGAGAGTTCCTGGCGTCGGGCGAGTCGTACAGCCTGACCGAAAAAGAGATGGTGGACCTCATATACGGTGGGCTTTTCCGGAACCGGCGAGAATGTGGTTGCCACTCCTGCCGGACGCGGGCGACGGCAACGGAGTAGTCGGGCCGACGGCCCGGTTGCTGCGACAGACGCGTTAGCCCAACCAAATCAATCACGCTGGTGATAGTGGCCGCCCTCGGCCTGGGTCGAGGGCGGCCACTTTTCGTGTCGGCGATACCTTATTAGATTGCTTGCCAGCGCCTGCTGCTCGTTGGTGGGCAGCCTCCGTCTCTGCATCGGCCCTCCACCC
Source organism: uncultured Chloroflexota bacterium (assembly GCA_913020235.1). Next base: position 13,808 of record CAJWBT010000002.1, on the reverse strand, counting down.
GGAGACCCACGGCCGGCAGGTGTGCCATCGTCGGACTGGGATGCGGGACACGAACCAGAATCCCCAATAGACGCTCCGAGACTGGCCTGATATCACTCTCCAGCCGGAACAGCGGCTCAAACTGTTGGCTTCCCGTGCTTCGGGCCGCACCTCGCCGCCCGGAGGCGAAGCTGGTAGAATAGGGGCGCCCGGGCAGGGTGGGAGGCGCTCAAGAGCACCGGAAGCTCGTTGCCGCCGGGAACGCACGGGTGTAACTCTTGAACGGAGTATGACGGCGCAAAGGAAGCGAGGTAACAACATGGACTGGGGAATGGCGAACCGCTTGGCGCGGCTGATCCAACCGGACGGCCGCTGTTTGTATTTGCCGATCGACCACGGATACTTCCAGGGTCCCACCAGAATGTTGGAGGAACCCGGCAAGACCTTGGCGCCGCTCCTTCCCTATGCAGATGCTGTCTTCGTTACCCGGGGGGTGCTGCGCTCGTCGATTGACCCGTCGAATACCAAACCGATCATCCTCAGGGTTTCCGGCGGAACGAGCATGGTGGGGAAGGACCTGGCGGACGAAGGTATAACCACATCCATGGAGGATGCTGTCCGGCTGAATGTGGCTGCGGTGGGTATTTCCATATTCGTTGGTACCGATTACGAGCGTCAATCACTACTAAACCTGGGCAAGCTGGTTGATGCGGGCGAAAAATACGGCATTCCAGTAATGGCTGTCACCGCGGTTGGCAGGGAGCTGGACCGAGACGCCCGTTATCTGGCTTTGAGCTGCCGCATCGCCGCCGAGTTGGGAGCACGGGTGGTGAAAACCTATTGGTGCGCCGAGGACTTTGACAAAATAGTCACGGGTTGCCCGGTTCCGGTGGTCATGGCCGGGGGGCCACAAGTGGACACCGAGCGGGAGGTATTCGAGTTTGTACACGATGGCCTGCAAAACGGCGCTATCGGGGTGAACCTGGGGAGGAACATCTGGCAGAACGACCACCCCGTGGCCATGATCAGGGCCTTGCGTCACATCATCCACGAAAACGGCTCCGTAGAAGAGGCCGGGCAGATATTCCAGAGCACCAAGGCCGGCGAACTCGCCACCGTGCCTCTGTCAGTTTGATGCCGAAGACTGGGGCGCCTCACTGGTCCATGAATTGACCGTGGGACCGAGCGAAAGATGAATTCTTCATCGGCCCCCTTTGCTGCTGACCGTTGCATTGACAGCTAAAATCAATTTGAGGCATCGATGGTGAACAAAATCCCCCTGTATCCCCCTTTATAAAGGGGGACTGAGGGGGATTTGACCCAACGACTGGATAGCTGATCTGCCGAGGTACGGGCAACATGCGCGTGGCGATGTACTACAACAACCAGGACGTGCGGGTGGAGGACATGCCGGTGCCGCCCATCGGCCCGAGGGAGCTGTTGCTCCGCGTCGAGGCCAGCGGCATCTGCGGCAGCGACGTCATGGAGTGGTATCGCATCGCTCGGGCGCCCGTGGTGCTGGGACACGAGCTGGCCGGTGTGGTCACCCAAGTTGGGGATGGGGTGGAACGCTACCAGGTGGGCGACAGGGTCTTGGTGACCCATCACGTGCCCTGCAATACGTGCTACCACTGTTTGAGCGGGCATCACACCGTCTGCGATACCCTCCGTCAGACCACTTTTGACCCCGGGGGCTTCTCCGAGTACCTTCGGGTCCCCGCCATAAATGTCGACCGCGGAGTGTGCCCGCTACCCGCCGAGGTGTCCTTCGAAGAGGCCACTTTTGTCGAGCCTCTGGGCTGCGTTCTGCGGGGGCAACAACGGGCGGCACTTCCGCCGGGCCAGAGCGTTCTGGTCCTGGGCAGCGGCCTCACCGGGCTGCTGCACATTCAATTGGCTGCAGCCCTGGGCGCGGGCCGAATAGTAGCCACGGATATGGTCGATTACCGGTTGGAGGCGGCGCGGCAGTTTGGGGCCGAGGCCGTTTTCCGGGCGAGCGAAGATGTGCCGGACCGCATGCGTCAGGTCAACGACGGCCGGCTGGCTGATCTGGTAATAGTTTGCACCGGGGCTGCGCCGGCCCTTCAACAGGCGTTGCAATCCGTGGAGCGCGGCGGTACTATCCTCTTCTTCGCGCCCACCGAGCCGGGCGCAACTATCTCGGTCTCGGTGAACGACACCTTTTTTCGGAACTGCGTTACCCTCACCACATCATACGCCGCCGGACCAGCCGACCTGGCCACGGCGCTGGAGCTTATCCGGGCTCGAAGGGTTCGGGTGGGCGAGATGATCACCCACCGGCTGGGATTGGCGGATACGGGCCTTGGATTCAAGCTTACAGCCGAGGCCCAGTCCTCGTTGAAGGTGATCGTCGAGCCCCAGAGGTAGCGGCCCACACACAAAGGTTCTTGCCGGCCGTCCCTGCGCAGGGTTTTGCTAGAAGGGCGGTCCGTTTTGCTTCTTGACGGGGTGGCCGCGAGCGAGGACACTCGCCTCCGGGCGCGTCGGTAAGCACGGATTCCCAAAGTTGTGGTTCTGAGGAGGGCTTGAGCAGTGAGCCAGGCTTATGACGGTGGAGAGGCCATTCTAGAGGCGTTCCGGAACTTGGGTGTCGATTACATCATCTCCTCACCTGGGACGGAGTGGCCGCCGGTGTGGGAGGCCCTGGCCCGCCAACGGGCCAACGAAGCCGATGGCCCCAGTTACATCCATTGCTGGCATGAGAGCCTGGCGGTGGCCATGGCCATGGGGTACACCCGGATGACCGGCCGGCTTCAGGCACTCCTCCTGCACGCGGGCGTTGGACCCCTGCAAGCTGCCATGGCCCTGGAAGGCGCTCTTCAGGGGGAAGTCCCGATGCTGGTGTGCTCCGGCGGCTCTTCAACCTACGGGGAAGACCCGGATTTCGATCCAGGGTGGCAATGGATGCGCAACCATGGCATCGTGGGAGGTGCCAACCGGCTGGTGGACCCGGTGGTGAAGTGGAGCGGCCAGGTGAGCAGCCCCCAAACCCTCTATGAAACCCTGTGCCGGGCAGGGGAGTTGGCGCTGCGGGTGCCCAAAGGTCCCACATATTTGAACGTTCCCCTCGAGACCATGCTCCATGAGTGGACCTCGCCTTCCGGAAGGGGCAAGGTGCCCGCTCCGCCAAGGACCCAGCCGGAAACGGCGGCGATAAAACGGGTCGCCGAGCTGATCATATCCAGCCGAAGCCCCCTGGTCGTGACCGACACCGCCGGACGAGACGTGGAGGCCTTCGGGCATCTGGTGGAGCTGGCGGAGCTGATGGGCATGCCGGTGGTCGAGGGCGGCACCCCCTTGTACGCGAACTTTCCCAAGGACCATCCCCTCCATCTGGGCTACGATGTGAAGCGTTTCCAGCGCCAGTCGGACCTGTTCCTGGTCATTGGGAGCAGCGTCCCCTGGTACCCGCCTAGTTCCCGTCCCGCCCATGGCACCGTGGTGGTCATAGACGAGAACCCCATCAAGGCCCAGATGGCGTACCAGAGCCTTCAGGCCGACATCTACCTGGAAGGGAATGTGGCCGCCACGCTGGAACTCCTGGTGGAAAGTCTTCGGGCCGCCGGCGGCGCCGGTGACGGCAAGCTGAAGGAGCGGAACGACCACTGGGCAGACGAGCATCGCAAGCTGCAGGAGGGCCATCAGAACGCCGCCCTTGCGGCCAAGGACCGGCGGCCAATCGACGCGGACTGGCTATGCGCCGCGCTGAACGAGGCGATGCCGCAGGATGCGATTTACCTTGAGGAGACCATCACCCACCGCCAGGCAATCCTGCGGCAGGTTCGGTGGAACCAGCCCCAGAGCTACATTCATCCCACCGGCGGGCTGGGACTGGGCCTCGGCCTGGCGCTGGGCGCCAAGCTGGCAGCCCCACAGCGTACCGTCGTGGCCCTGGAGGGAGACGGCTCGTTCCTCTACAACCCTATTGTCCCCGCGCTGGGCACGGCCCGAGAGTACAACCTGCCCATTCTCATCGTGGTCTTCAACAACGGCGGTTACGGCGTGATGAAACGGACCCACCTGGAGTTTTACCCTGAAGGGGTTGTCGCCGGCAGCGGGGTGTTCCACGGCGTGGACATCGCGGGGCCCAACTACGCCCGGCTCGTCGAACCCTTCGGCGGCTACGGAGAGCGGGTAGAGGACCCGCAGATGCTGAAGCCCGCGCTCCAGAATGCGCTGGCCGCGGTGAAGGAAGGCCGGATCGCGCTCCTGGACGTGGTCCTGGCAGTCTGACCCGCGGTTGCCACGGTTTCAAGGGTCTGCTAACCTTACCCGTACAATTCTGGCGAGGGAAAACATTCCCAATGTCTCGCGACGCCCGGACCAAAGCCTCCCTGTTCGTCACCTGCATCGTGGACCAGCTCTATCCCGAGGTAGGGGTAAGCGTGGTGCGGGTCCTGCGACGGCTGGGGGTAGACGTCGAATTTCCCCAGGACCAGACCTGCTGCGGCCAGCCGGTATACAACTCCGGCTTTACGGGGCAGGCGCGGCTGCTGGCCCGGCGGGTCCTCAGCTCCTTCGCTGAAAGCCGTTACGTGGTGGTGCCCTCTGGCTCCTGTGCCGCCATGATGCGGGTTTACTACCCTGACCTCTTTAAAGACGACCCCGCCTTGTTGGGTCAAGCCCAGGAGCTATCGGCCAAGGTCTACGAGTTTTCCGAGTTCCTGGTCAAGGTCCTGGGCGTCGAGGACCTGGGAGCCGGCTATCCGGATACGGTAACCTATCACCCCGGCTGCCACCAGCTTCGGGAGCTGGAAGTACGGGATGAGCCCCTGAAGTTGCTCCGCCGGGTCCGCGGCCTGGAGCTGCGGGAGCTGCCCCAGGCGGACTCCTGCTGCGGCTTCGGCGGGGCGTTCTCGGTCAAGTTCCCCCACATCTCCGAGGGGATGCTGGCTGACAAGGTGAACAACGTTATGTCTACCGGGGCCGACGCCCTGGTCTCCTGCGACATGGGTTGCCTGATGCATATCGGGGGTGCGCTCAGCCGGCAGGGTTCCGGCATCCGGTTGCAACACCTGGCACAGGTCCTGGACCAGGAGGCTGACTCGCCGCCTGAGAGCTAGCCTGGTCTGGTGTCTCGTAAATGGCTTGATACCCGGTCCGTCTTTCCGGCCCTTCCGCCTATCGCGGAAAGGCGCGAGCAGTTCCCGATTCTTGTACCAACAGCCAGGGTGAAAGGACCGCAACAAGTGGCCCAAATCAAGACCCGGGACTTTTTCAAGGCCTCCGAGCGCTCTATGCGAGACCCCCAGCTCCAGCGGGCGCTGCGGCGGGTCGGCTCCGGCTTCGATAACGCCAGGTTGCAGGCCATCGATGAGGTCACGCCTGAGGTGTGGAAGGCGTGGCAGGAGCAGGCTCGACGGATCAAGACCCACGCCTTGAACCACCTGGACTATTACCTGGAGCGCCTCTATGACTCCGTGACCAAAGCGGGAGGGCAGGTGCACTTCGCCGCCGATGCGGACGAGGCCAACGCCATCGTCGCGGACCTGGTCCGGACCCGGAACGTGCGGATAGCCACCAAGAGCAAGTCCATGGTCTCCGAAGAGCTGGCGCTGAACCCCGTCCTTGAGTCGGAGGGGGTCGAAGTATACGAGACCGACCTGGGCGAGTACATCATCCAACTGGCGGGAGAAACGCCGTCTCACCTGGTGGCGCCGGCCTTGCACAAGAGCAAGGAGGACGTGGCCCGGCTGTTTACCGAGAAGCTGGGCCTGCCGCACCTGGACGACATCGAAGCCATGGCCCGCGCCGCCCGGGAGGTGCTGCGGGAGAAGTTCCTCCAGGCGGACCTGGGCATCAGCGGGGCCAACTTCGTGGTGGCCGAGACCGGCACGACGGTCATCATCACCAACGAAGGCAACGGGCGGCTCTGCACCTCCGCTCCTCGCATCCACATAGCCATCACCGGAATGGAGAAGGTCATTCCCTCGCTGCAAGACCTGGCCGTCTTCCTCCGGCTGCTGCCCCGCTCGGCCACCGGCCAGCGGATAACCAGCTACGTGAGCATGATCACCGGCCCTCGCCGCCAGGACGACGAAGATGGCCCCGAGGAGTTCCACCTGGTGCTGGTCGACAACGGGCGCTCCCGGATGCTGGCCGACCCGGAGCTGCGAGAAGCCCTCTATTGCATCCGCTGCGGGGCCTGCCTGAATATCTGTCCGGTGTACCAAAAAGTGGGCGGGCACGCCTACGGATGGGTCTATCCCGGCCCCATCGGCGCCGTGGTTTCTCCCATGCTGGTGGGCTTGAAGCAGGCCAAAGACCTGCCCTATGCCTCCAGCCTTTGCGGGGCCTGCCGGGAAGTCTGCCCGCTGAAAATAAACATCCCGCGAATGCTGCTGCATCTGCGCCACAAGCTGGCGGAAAGCCCGGACGCGGAGGAGAGGGCCGTGGGAGGCGTCGAAGGGCTGCTGGCCCGGGGCTACGCCCGGCTGATGAGCGGCCCGGGGCGCCTGTCCTTCTTCTCCAAAGTGGGGCGCATCTTGCAGACACTCTTGCTAACGTTCCCGCTGTCACCGTTCTCCCCGCGCTCCCCGTTTTCAAAAAGGGGCCGGTGGATTCGCAGAGTTCCTCTTCCTCTTTTGTCCCGCTGGACCAGGGCCCGAGACCTGCCGGCACTGCCGCCTCGAACCTTCCACGATATTTGGCGGCGGGGGCTGTCCCAGGAGCGAGACGTTGACCGCTAGGACGGCCGGACTGCCGGGGACCCCCAAGGACGAGTTTCTCAGTTCGGTGCGGCGGGCACTGGGCCGGGATGCGACGCCCCCGGACCCTCCGTATCCCCGGCTGGAGGACACCCTTTCCGGCCTGGAAGCCGAGGCCGCCGCGGTCCACCGCCGCCTGGCCGAGGACCGGACGGTCCTCTTGGACCGGCTGGCCCGGATGGCCCAGCTCGGCGGCTGGAACGTGTACCGGTCGACGGGCTACGAAGAGGCCGTCGCCTACATAGAGTCCTTGGCCGCGTCTCTCGGCGTCGATAGGGTGGTGCGCACCGGTCAAGAGGTGTTCGAGCAGGTGCCCGTCGACGGGGCACTCCGAGACCTGGGCCTTTCCGTGACCACCGTGGTCCAGGGGGAGGCTAGGTCCAGGGAGTCGCTCCGGCAAGAGATCGTAGCCGCCGGAATTGGAATAACCGGCGCCGATTACGCCGTGGCCGAGACCGGGTCCGTGGTGTTGTTGGCCCGCCAGGGGCTCGGCCGGCTGGTGTCGGTGGTCCCACCGGTGCATGTGGCCCTGGTGCGGCCTCAGGAGGTGCTCGCAACCCTGGACGACTTTTTCCTGCTGCGCCGCCTTGAGTACCACCGGGCAGGCGGCGAGATGGGTAGCTACCTGAACTTTATCACCGGCCCCAGCCGCACGGCGGACATCGAGCAGACCTTGGTGGTCGGCGTCCACGGCCCGAAAGAGGTGCACCTGGTGCTGCTGGAGTAGCGGCCAGCATCCGTTTTGCCACAGAGCCACAGAGACACAGAGTTTTACAAATAGGTTCTCTGTGACTCTGTGCCTCTGTGGCCAATACCGTTCAGGAGAGCGACATGCCGGTACGCGTCGGATTCACCCAATTCCGGAAAGAGATGTTGGAGCGGGAGCTTCAGGGGATTCAGGATGTGCTGCCCAGCCTGGGAGTGGAGAAGGTGATCTTGACCGGCGACATGGTCACCGGGGACTGGGCCCCCGACAGCCGCATTGAGCTGATCGTAGTCCAAAAGACGGATCTACCCTTCGGCCGCCGGGCCGACTTTTTCTCCTACCACTTCGATACCACCGTCGCGGTGGACACCCAGGTCTACACCCCCGAGGAGTTCGAGACGCTGCGCGAAACCCTGCCTGCTCTGTACCAGGCTTGCAAGGAAGGACGGGTAGTATTTGATGCCTGATTATTTCGCCGAAGGTGCCCGCTGGTTGCGACAGGCACGACAAGACCTGGATGACGCCGGCTTCGTCCGCCAGGGCGAGAAGTACAACCTGGCCTGTTTCATGGGCCAGCAGGCGGCGGAAAAGGCGGTGAAAGCCTACCTCTACAACCGCCGGGTGGAGGACATCTGGGGCCACTCTCTGGTCGACTTGTGCGAGGACGCCAAGCTGTTCGACTTGATGTTCGACACCATCAAGAGCATTGCCGGCCAGCTGGACAAGTACTACGAGATCACCCGATATCCCGGCTATCTGCCTGGCGGCATTCCCTCGGAAGCCTTCGACCGGGTCGACGCCGACCGCTCCATCGAGCTGGCCCAGCAGGTGGTTGACTTCGTCAGTGAGCGCATCGGGTGAAGGTCCGGTATCATGGAACAGGGGTTGGTTCACGGGTTAGGCACACGGTTCCGTAGGCTAATGGGAGGACTCCTTGCTCCGGGAGATTAAAGCATTGGTGAGAGCCAGGGATTACCGCTTCAGCCTCCACGCTGCGGTCCGCATGACCCAACGGCACATTTCTGTCAGGGGTGTTGAAGATGCTCTCCTGAGCAATTATGCTGAGATTATTGAGAATTACCCCGAAGATCCTCGTGGCCCCAGCTGCCTCATACTTGGCTTTGCGACGGATGGGCGACCTTGGCATGTACAATGTACTTACCCTCCAAACGTGGCAGTGGTTACGGCGTATGAACCGAACCCCGAGGAGTGGATACAATGGAGGATGAGAAAGGGCGGAGGCGCATGAACCCGTGCCCATTGTGTGGCAGCCCCTTGGAAAAAAAGAGGGTCACGCATCCGCAGGAGTGTAACGGCACGGTCATTATCTTGGAAAATGTGCCCGCGGAGGTGTGCCGCCAATGCGGCGAGATTCTGATCCAGCCTGGCGTCCTGGAGCACGTACAGCGGGTGGTGTGGTCAGAAAGTACGCCGGAGCGCACTGCCCAGGTCCCCGTCTACGACCTGGCCGAAATGTCCTAGTCCATGGATTCGACCGGGTCGACACCGACCGCTCCATCGAGCTGGCCCAGCAGGTGGTTGACTTCGTCAGCGAGCGCATCGGGTGACCGTTATTGGCAATGAATATATATGGCCACAGAGTCACAGAGACACAGAGGGTCTTGAATGAATTCTCTGTGACTCTGTGGCAAATTCCCGGCTGTCAAGCTATGCCATGGACAGCGGATACGCATAGTCCCCGTCTTTGTCCTACCCGTAGCAGCCGCTCGGCCCGCTCGGCGGACCCATCCAGAAACTCTTCCGTGCACCCCAAGCGAGTTTGGGCTGGCCGCCGGGAACGCCCGGTGCGGCCGTCACCCGGCCACGCTGTGACTTGCCGGGAAACCGGCCAGCTCCACCTTCGGATTCGCCGTCTCCCAGCCCTTGGTCCGGCGCAACACATCCGGGAGCAGGTTTTCGCCCAGCGGGCAGAGGGCCAGGCAGGCGACTTTGCACAGCCGGTTGCCGGCGCCGTCGATGGCGAACCGTTCATGGGCGATATAGTCGTTACCGGGAAGATCTAACGGATAGCCTTCTTTCATCTGTCTCTTGATTTCTTCCCAGCCTGTGCCCCTTCTGCCGCAGTCCGAAGCGCACTTGTAGTGGTTGACCCTGCCGTCGGCGGTTATGGCTCCCGTGGGGCATACGTCCATGCAGACCGTGCAGCCTGGGGGGCAGGGGTCACCCGGCAAGAGGGGGTCGCCTTCGAAAGGGGCGGCGGTGATGAGGCAGGCCAAACGTATCCGGACGCCGTACACCGGGTTGGCGACGAGGCCGTTCTTGGCCTTTCGGCCCACTCCCGCGAGGACCGCGGCACGTTTTAGACTGAATGTCCCATACAGCGGCGCGATGATGCTCTCGTCCTCATCCGCCGTGCGATTGTACCGCCCGCCCATGGAGGGGCCCAAGGGCAACGTCCGGCACCCGCGAGCCTCCAGCCACCGGGCCAGGTCAAAGCAGATGGAATTCAGGGCGCGGTTGAGATGCACGTAGCCGTAGTTGCCATACGCATATGAAGTGTTGGCGTCGGTGACGTTGGACTCAATGACCCCTGACAATTGGCCGAGGGCAAGGACGATTACACTTCGCCCCGATGGCATCAGATCGGCCGGCCCGTAGCCCGTCGGCGGATAAACTGGGACCCGCTCCACATCGGGGGGCGGCGGGATTTCCCACCTCTCCACCGGAGCCACTCCCACTAAATCGGCTCCAAGCTCCAACGCCCGTTGCTTTAGCTGCCGGGTGAGGGTACTACTGTTCCCGGACGTCATCCGAACCTCCGCGGCTAGCGCGCCAAAGATTGATGGATTTCAGCAGGTTCACACCTAGTACTACTTCAACCTGAAATTGATAGATGTCATTCTAAACGAAGCGAAGAATCTCGTTGTTACGCTGAGATTCTTGGTCGCTCCGCTCCTCAGAATGACGTCCTGTTGAAACCAAGTTGACTGAGTACTAACCGTCGAACCTGATTCCTGCCCCCGTCTGCATCAGCCGCAAGGCCCGCTCAGCTGCCCCCTCTAAAAGCTCTTCCGTACGCCGGAGACTCTGAACGAAGCCCATAGGGCGGTCGGCGATGCAGACGATGCCCGCTATGCCGTGCTGGTACAGCTCCTCGAAGCCCGTTCCCAGGCTCCCGGCCAGCAGGATGGTGGGCACTCCCAGCGCCAGGGCGCGGCGGGCCACGCCCACCGGCGCTTTGTTGTAGATCGTTGAATGGTCGGCCCGGCCCTCACCGGTGATGACCAGGTCCGCGCCCTCCAGTTGGGCGTCGAACCCCAGAACCTCGCAGACCATGTCGATTCCCGGCCTCAGCTCGGCTCCCGAGAACACCATCAGACCCGCACCCAGCCCGCCGGCCGCTCCGGCCCCGGGCCTTTCCGCCACGTCCTGGCCCAAGTCCCGGTGTACTATCCGGGCGAAGTTCTCGAGGGCCGAATCTAGCTCCTCCACCACCTCAGGAGACGCGCCCTTTTGAGGGCCGTAGATGGCGGATGCGCCGGCGGGACCGCACAGGGGATTGGTCACGTCGGTTGCGCCGATGACGGTGGCCTCCGTCAGTTTGGGGTGCAGGCCGGACACGTCGATGCGGGCTAGCCGGGCAAGGGCCGCGCCGCCGGCGGGAAGCGGGATGCCTCCGGCGTCCAGGAACCGGGTGCCCAACGCGCTCGCCATGCCGGCCCCGCCGTCGTTGGTGGCGCTGCCGCCCAGTCCGACGATGATTCGAGTGAACCCCCGGTCCAGGGCTTCTCTCATGATTTCGCCGGTGCCCAGGGTGGTAGTGGTTCGCGGATTGCGCCGCGGTGGCGGCAGGAGGGCCAGGCCCGAGGCCAAGGCCATCTCGACCACCGCCGTTTGGCCGTCACCCATCACCCCCCACGCGGCTTGCAGGGGCCGGCCAAGGGGTCCCGCCACCGTGCTCCGGAAAAGCTGGCCGCCCGAGCCATCCACCAGGGCGTTCAAGGTCCCGTCGCCACCATCGGCCACAGGCACCAGCACCGTTTCGGCCTCCGGCGCCGCTGCCCGTACCCCGCGCTCGATGGCCCTGGCCGCCTCGAGGGCGGACACACCGCCTTTGAACCCCTGTGGTGCTATCAATACCTTCATCGCCAACGACCCGTCATTATACACCTCGGCCGGCCGGCGATCAGCTATCAGCGATCAGCGGTCAGCAGTCGGCGAGCAGTATGCCGTTGGTTGTGCGCTGACTCCCAAATCCTAGCGGCTGACGGCTTCCCTGGAATTTCCCTTTTCTGCGGACCCTCTGCTACAATCGGGGCGAGCCGGTTCAGGGGGTGGCCGTATGCCTTCGAGAGAGGAACTCAAGCGCCGGGTGTTTGATGAAATCGACGCAAGGGCCGACGAAATTGTCAGCCTGGCGAAAACGATTCTGCAGAACCCGGAGCCGGGGTTCCGTGAAACCAAGACCTCGGCCCTGGTGGCCAGCAAGCTGGCCGAATTGAGTATCCCTTTTCGCGAGGGTCTGGCTTTGACCGGGATCCGGGCGGAGGTGGCCGGAGGGAGCGCCGGCCCCGCGCTGGCCATCTTGGGCGAAATGGACTCTCTGATCGTCAACGAGCACCCCTTCGCCGACCCCAACACCAGCGCGGCCCACGCCTGCGGTCACCACTGCCAGCTTCCAATGGTGTTCGGGGCCCTGTTCGGACTCATGCAGCCCGACGTTTTGGCGGCGTTGAGCGGACGCCTGGTGCTGATGGCAGTGCCCGCCGAAGAATACATCGAGATCGCGTACCGGGACTCGTTGCGCCGCGAGGGCAAGATCGAGTTCCTGGGCGGCAAACCGGAGCTGATCCGCCTGGGAGAGTTCGACGACGTTGACTTGGCCATGATGGTCCACACCACCAGCAACCCGGACGAGAAGCTGCTCTGCATGAGCGGGACCAATAATGGGACCCTGGCCAAGAAGATCCAGTTTATCGGCCGCGGGGCCCACGCCGGGGGCGCGCCCCACCTGGGAATCAACGCCCTGAATGCCGCCACGCTGGCCCTGACCGCCATCCACTTCAACCGGGAGACCTTCCAGGACGGGGACACCGTCCGCGTTCACCCTATCATCACCAAAGGTGGTGAAGCCGTGAGCGCGGTCCCCGCCGACGTTCGAATGGAGACCTTCGTCCGGGGCCGCACTCTCGACGCCATCGTGGACGCCAACCGGAAGGTGGACCGGGCGCTGAAGGCTGGAGCCATGGCCGTCGGCGCCAACGTCACCATACAGACCATTCCCGGCTACATGCCATTGAAACAAGACCCAAACATGGCGGAGGTTTTCGAGTCCAACGCGGCGGACCTGGTGGGTAATGAGAACGTCGGCCACACAACTCACCGCACCGGCTCGACAGACATGGGCGACGTCGGCCAGTTGATGCCGGTGATCCATCCCTACGTGGGCGGGGCGGTGGGGTTGGGCCACGGCGCCGACTACGTGGTCGAGGATTACGGTCTGGCGGTGGTCACCGCGGCCAAGGCCCTGGCCGGGACGGCCGTGGACCTGCTGGCGGACGGGGCGGCTGGAGCGGGCCGAATAATTTCCGGGCACCAGCCTGCAATGAGCAAGGACGACTACCTGAAGTTCATGCGCGCGATGGCCTCGGAAGAGACTTTCAGCGGCGGATGAATGTAATGCTAACCATCCCGGAATTGAAGCAGAAGGCTTGTGCCACGATCGAGAAGAAGAAGAAGGAGATTATCGGCATCGCCCAAGACATACTGGCCCACCCCGAAGCCGGGTTCTTGGAGGAACGGACCGCGGGCCTGGTGGCGCGCAAGTTCAAACAGCTGGGGATTCAGCACCGGCCGGGTCTGGCCATCACCGGCGTCAAGGGACGCATCCCGGCCGAGGGCGGGACCGGACCAAGAGTCGCGATACTGGGCGAGCTGGACTCCTTGGTGGTGCAAGAGCACCCTTTTTCCGACCCGGCGACGGGGGCGGCCCACGCCTGTGGTCACCATTGCCAAATAGGGATGATGCTGGGCACCGTCATGGGCCTGCTTACCCCGGAGGTACTGGCCCAACTCTCCGGAGAGATAGTGCCCTTCGCAGTCCCCGCTGAGGAGTTCATCGAAGTGGAGCGCCGGCTTCAGCTGCGGGAGGAAGGCCGTTTGGAGTTCCTGGGCGGCAAGCAGGAGCTGATCGGGCTGGGCGAATTCGACGACGTAGACATGGCGATCATGTGTCACACCGCCAGCGACATGGGCGCGAACCAGTTCGCCTTGGGGGGCACCAGCAACGGCCACGTCGTGAAATACGTGCGGTTCAAGGGCCGCGGCGCCCACGCTGGAAGCGCTCCCCACCTGGGGATCAACGCCCTCAATGCCGCTGCCTTCGCCCTGCAGGCCATCCACGCCAACCGGGAGACCCACCGGGCCGAGGATAC
>CAJWBT010000001.1 GCA_913020235.1 uncultured Chloroflexota bacterium | reverse complement strand
CCCCACCGATATCGAGGGCACCATGGATGCGTTGTATCAGGCGATAAGCATGTCCCCCGAGGACCGCAAACACCGTGCCTCACTGCTGGTGTCGTCGATCTGCCGCGAAGATATCACCCACTGGATCGTCAGCCAGCTGAACGACATCGCCAAGCTGATGTAGACTTTCCTGGCCGCGGAGGAGACCCGGTTCAATGAAGGAGACCCGGATCAAATGGAAGAGCTGTTCAACACGCACCTGCCGGACGGAGAGCGTCCGGACCTTCAGTTCTGCATCTTTCCTCACCTGAAGGAGTTTCTGGTCATCGATCGACGGGAGCACCCGCCGCGTATCGTGCTCTTGAATGCGGCGGATGTCTTCGTCGATGAGTTTTACAGGGCCGTGGAATCTCAGTTTTCCGAGGCGGTCCGAGAGGAAACCGAGTTTCCTTTCGCCCACCTGATTGACGTGCCCCTGCGCGTGGAGATGGCCATTCGGGAGACCGCTATGTCCTTTATCTTGGAACGGTTGGGCGTCGTCCCCGAGGGAGACGAGGATATCCCCACCCTGGTCGTGTTCATCGTTAGCGGCGGCGCATTGGAGGCCCACTCGGAGACAGTGCTGGACGGCCTGAGAATGCTTGTGAGATCTCATTGCGGGGAGACCGCGGTGGCTCAATGGGACGAGGTGCTCAGCCGGCTGGTCGCCGAGGAGACAGGCATCCTCCAGAAGCTACATCAAAATCAGTTGACCGAAGCCCTCCAGGGAGATTCCCCCGATTATTTCACTCTATGGGAGCACCGGAACTAGCCCGCACCAACAGGAGGCTCGGCGGATGAGCGCCACAGGAGTTTTCTTCAACCCCAGGCCGGACGGGATATCCTTCGAAGATATGATCTCCGTGGCCCAGCGTGCCGACGAGCTGGGCTACGATGCGCTCTGGACCGGCGAGTCATGGGGAATGGACGCCTTCACCGTGCTGACCGCCGTCGCCTGCCACACCCGTTCCCTTCGCCTGGGCACCGGGATCGTCACCGTATACAGCCGCACTCCCTCCATGATCGCCCAGAGCATCGCCTCCCTGGACCTGGTATCCGAGGGGAGGGCTATTCTGGGGCTGGGAACCAGCGGGCGGGCCGTCATCGAGGATTGGCACGGCGTGCCGTTTCAGTATCCCCTGCAACGCACCCGCGAGTACATGAATATAATCCGCCAGGCCCTGGCCGGCGAGCGGGTGAACCACGAGGGGCGTTTTTTCCGCGTGCGCCGCTTCCGCCTGGGCGCTTCTCCGGTTCAACCGCGCATCCCGATCTATCTGGCCAGCCTGGGGCCGAAAAACCTGCAGCTGACCGGGGAGCTGGCCGACGGATGGCTTCCCATCTGGGTTCATCAGGGACACCTCGCGGGGCTGAAAGAGCAGGTTGCCAAAGGCGCCGCCCTCGCCGGCAGGGACGTATCGGAGATCACCGTTGCCCCTCAAATCATGTGCCACGTGGCGGACGGGGCCGAGGACTTGGCTGACGCCACGCGGCGCGTTCGGGCCCACATGACCTACTACATTGGCGGCATGGGAAGCTACTACTACGACCTGTTCAGCCGCTTCGGCTACCAGGCCGAAGCCGACGGCCTCCGGAAAGCATGGGCAGCCGGCGACCGGAGCGGGGCGGCGGCCTCGATATCGGACGAGATGCTGGACAACATCGCCATCATAGGCGACGCCGCTACCTGTCGGGCCAAGCTGGACCAGTTCCGGCGCAGCGGGGCCGACATGCCGCTGGTCGCCTTCCCTCGCGGCTCCTCTTTTACGGCCATGCTGCGTACCCTGGAAGCGCTCGCCCCCGAGGGGACCCCCCGGACCAAGCCCTCTCCATGAAGATCGGCCTGATCTCGGATACTCACCTGGGCGGCCGCGGATGGGACCTGCCCGGCGAGGTGCTGACCGCGCTGGACGGCGTCGACCTGGTCCTTCACTGCGGCGATCTGGAATGCCTGGGCGTCCTGGACTGCCTCGAAACGGTCGCTCCCGTGTTGGCGGTGCGCGGCTACGAAGACCCCACCGAGCCGGGTGACCGGCTGGCGGAGGTTACCCGGGTGGTTCGGGCTGGGGGAATATCCATCGGCATGATCCACGACATCCAATGGCCGGGACCCAGGATCTGCACCAACGCCGACGGCTCCGGGCTGCAATTTCCGGAAGGGCGAGGGCGGGAGATCATGGCTCGAAAGTTCGGCCAGCCGGTGGACATCGTGGTTTTCGGGGACACCCACTACGAGCTTGTCTGCTACTACGACGGAGTGCTACTGGTCAACCCGGGCAGCCCAACCTATCCGGGCCGGCCTCCACATCCCGGAGCGCTGGGGACCCTTGGATTCCTGGAGATCGAAGATGGAGCGGCCAACGTTCGCTTGCTGGACCTCGCGAGAGACCGGCCACGGGGCTAACCAAGCCGCTGATGGCCAAGATACCAATACTCAGCCAACTTGGTTTTAACAGGATGTCATTCTGAGGAGCGGAGCGATGAAGAATCTCAGCGTAACAACGAGATTCTTCGCGTCGCTCAGAATGACGACGGTCAGTTTCAAGCTGACTGAGTACTAGTCATCGAAGACCGGGCTCCATTACGCGCCCCGTACCGGATAGTCCTGGGCCGGCTCGACCACGAGGTAACCATGGCGCCAACCGGGGAGGCCGGCGTGGAGGCCGCGTCGCGGCTCCGGCCTGACCTGGTCATCATGGACCTGATGCTCCCCGGCATCTCCGGAGCCGAGGCGGCGCGGGAGCTGCTGAACACCGGCAGCCGCGGGAGTAAGTGCTTCCGCACAGCGTCCGATCATATGTGCCGCTAACCCGCCGTCCACACCTCACATCCAGTCGGGATGCGGCGTCCTGATCGAATGCAAAGACACTATTGTCGCTCCGTCAACTCCCGGGGAGTTGACGGCCAACATGGGTGCTGCTAAACTCCCTCAGCCAAGAGGCCGCTTATCGGGGAAGTGCTCCAGGAAGGATTGCGACCATAGTAGACGTGCCTTCCCCGGCAGAGGTAATTGCGTGAAAACATCTAACCTTCATCCGCTACCGGGCCTAGCAAGCAGGACCGACAGCCACCGCATCTTCGGGGCTTTTTCGTCTCCTCTTGCCAGCCGTCCGTCCTGGTGCCAGCACGCCGTCCCCTGCGAACCATAGCTCCAGCCCCCTCCTTCACATTTTCCCCGGCTCAATACCGGGCCCGCCCGCAATCTCCAAGCATTCATTGACCCTCGGGCACGCCGCTATCATTTTCCTGATTTGATTTGTGCCAGGCCCACGGGCTCCATCAGCCGGGCAAGCGTGGCCAAACCCAAGCTCGCCGCTCGGGTTTTCTTTCAAATGGAGGCAACAACATGGATCCAACTCAAGCGCCGGAGAAGCTGGACGCAGAGCAGGTCAACGAGTTGGCCCATGAGGTGCTGGCGCCGGGAGGCATGGTGATTGTCCAGGACTACATGCGGATCGACGATAGCCCCGCACGACGAAGATTGGACACCTTCGAGGACCTGTACGTGCTTGTGGCCTTCGACCCCGACGCCAGAGACCGGGGTGGCGAAGAGGTGGCCTCCTGGCTTCGCGACGCGGGCTTCCAAGACACCAAACTGATACCCTTGCCCACTCAGCTTGCTCTGGTTACCGCGGAAAAACCTTCGCTCCGTTGAACCCAGGGAGCGCCCGCTCTTCAACGCTTTTGCGGCGGCCAGCGCCCGGGTGAGGCCTGGCCCCACGCTGATACGAGGTGGACTAGCGATGACAGGCATGAACGCAATCACACCTGGGGAACGGCTTCAGGCACTGAAGAAGTGTATCGCCCGCCAGGGCTTCGCCCGCATCATAGAGACTCACAACGGTCTCAGCGGCATCATCGCTGAAACCGTGAGAGCCAAGAAGGGCGGCCGCATCATCGAATTCGACGGACTCTGGGAAAGCAGCCTGACCGACTCCGCCAGCAAAGGGATGCCCGATTGTTCCATCGTCGGCTTCGACTCCCGTACCCAAACCGTTGACCAGATCCTCAACGTGACCACCAAGCCCATACTGGTGGACGGCGACACCGGAGGGGAGCCCGCCCAGTTCGAGTACCTGGTCAAGCACCTGGAACGCCTCGGAGTGTCGGCGGTGATCATCGAGGACAAGGTATACCCCAAGCGAAACAGCTTGGACGCATCCGCCAGCCAGGACCTGGAAGACCCCCGCGTCTTCGCCGGAAAGATCGCGGCTGGGAACAAAGTGAAGGTCACCGATGATTTCATGATCGTGGCCCGCCTGGAGAGCCTGATTGCCGGGGCGGGCCTGGAGGACGCCCTGAGCCGGGCCGAGCGCTATATCCGCGCCGGCGCTGACGGGATAATGATTCACTCCAATAGCCGAGACCCCGGTGAAATACTCGCCTTTGCCGAAGCCTACGACCCCCTCTGCAAGCGGCTGGGGAGACGACCGGCGCTGGTGTGTGTGCCGACTACCTACAACACCATCACCGATCTGGAGCTGGCGGCCAGGGGATTCAACGTTATCATCCATGCCAATCACCTTCTTCGCGCCGCCTACCGGGCCATGTGCGAGGTAGCCCTCAACATCCTGGAGAGTGGCAGCAGCCACGAGGCCGACCAGCTTTGTGCTCCGGTGCGGGATATTTTCAACTGCGTGGGTCACGACCGCATCACCGAGGGGGACCGGGAGCGGGCACGGGCCCTGCGCCATCCCGGTGACCACGGGAGCGGAGATGGCGAGCCGCGGCTGGACCGTCTGGAACCTGTTCGGAGGCCCCCGAGCAAGTCACGTGCCCCCGCGAGACTATCGCCGACATCCAACGGCCCGGTCCGTGGTACCCGATAGCATGATCGCCAATACAACGACGGCCCAGCGATGAAAGCCCAAGCCTTCTGGGACATCCTGAAAAAACGTGGCCTGACTTTCTTCTCCGGCGTACCTGATTCCACCTTTCAGGAAGTGTATGACGCCATGGCCGGCGACCCGGAGATCCGTTACATCCCGGCCGTGCGGGAGGACGTGGCCCTTGGCGTCGCCAGCGCCGCCTACTTCTCCGGGCAGTTGGGCGGCGTGATCCTGCAGAACTCGGGAGTTGGCAACCTCGTCAACCCGTTGACCTCCTTCAGCCTGATGTACAAGATACCGGTGTTCCTGCTGATCGGATGGCGCGGGTATGGGGGGCCGCCCAACGACGCTCCCGAGCACTGGATCATGGGGGTAAAGACTCCGGAGATCCTGGACTTGCTGGGAATCCCCTACGAAATACTGGAACCGGACAATCTGGAGCCCGCCCTGGACCGGCTGCTGTCGGGTATCAAGGAGCACTCGGTTCCGGGAGCGTTGTTGGTCCGGGCGGGGGTGGTAGAGTGATCCCCCGCTATCTGGCGATCGAGAAGGTGCTGGAGCACGTCCGGCCCGCCGACCTGGTCCTGAGCACCACGGGAATGATCTCCCGGGAGGTGTTCGTCACCGGCGACAGGACCGGGAATTTCTACATGCTCGGGTCCATGGGGCTCCTGTCCTCCTTTGGGCTGGGGCTGGCGCTCCTCGCCCCGGAGCAGCGCGTTTTCGTGTTGGAGGGTGACGGGAGCGCCCTCATGAGCCTCGGGACGGTGCCCCTCATCGGCGCCGAGGGCCCCCGCAACTTGACCCACATCATCTTGGACAATGAGGCCTACGAGTCCACCGGGGGGCAGCCGTCCATCAGCTCCGGGTTCGACCTGACCCGGGTGGCCGAGGGCGCCGGGTACCGCACGGTGGTCCGGGCCGACGATGTGGAAGGGCTCCGGAGCGCCCTCCTGGAGTGCGCGCGCGGTCCCGGCCCCCACTTTATTCTGGTCAAGGCCGGAATCGCCCCGGTGAAGGGTATTCCCAGGGTTTCTCACTCACCCACGGATATCCGGGACCGGTTCAAGAGCAGCGTTCACGGGGGGATTGAGAGATGCTGATACTGTCACCTGGGCCGGCGAACATCTCCGAGCGGGTGCGCCGCGCGCTGACCGCCCCCGACATCGGCCACCGGGAGGAGGAGTTTACCTCCCTCCTTCGGGAGACTCGCCGCCTGCTTCTGGAAATCTGCGGCGTCCCCGAGGGCTACTCCTGCGCCACGCTGAGCGGGTCGGGCACGACAGGCATCGAGGCCACCATCACCTCCCTCAGCGGGGTCTCCAGTGGGGTGCTCATCCTTGCCAACGGGGTCTACGGCGAACGGGCCGCCCAGATCGCTCAGGTGTTCGGCATTCCCCACACCCTGGAAAAGCTGGACTGGACCCACCCCCTACCGCTGGAACGAGTGGAGGAACTGGTCCGGACCACCCCCCATGACTCGGTCTATCTGATCCACCATGAGACCACCACCGGCATCCTCAATCCCCTGCGTCAGGTGGCAGAGATCGCGAAAAGCTATCACAAATGGGTGCT
This sequence comes from uncultured Chloroflexota bacterium, assembly GCA_913020235.1. Next base: position 17,146 of record CAJWBT010000001.1, on the reverse strand, counting down.
GGTGGACACGGTGAGCAGCGTGGGGGGAGAGGAGCTGGACCTGCCGGGCTGGGGCGTGGACCTGGTCCTCGGCTCCGCCAATAAGTGCCTCCGGGGAGTCCCCGGTGTAGCGTTTGTCGTCCTCTCCAACCAGCTTCTGGAGGCCTGGTCCCAGCGCCGGCAGGTAACCTTCTCCACCGACCTGGTCAGCACCATGAGCAAGGAGGAGGACGGCGAGACCCCTTTCACGCCGCCGGTGCAGACCATGTACGCCCTGCGGGAAGCAGCCAGGGAGCTGTTGGAAGAGGGGGTCCGGAACCGGATCGCCCACTACCGGGGCATCGCAAAAACCCTTCGCGACGGCCTGGAATCACTGGAGCTGGACTTCCTGGTCCCTCGCGAGCATCTGTCCAACACCATGACCACGGTGATGCTCCCGGAGGGTTGGTCCTACCCGGAGCTGCACGCTCCTCTCAAGGAGCGGGGATACGTGATATACAAGTCCCAGGGGCAGCTGAGCCAGACCACCTTCCGCCTCGGCACGATCGGTCTGATGAGCCAAGACGATATCCGCGGCTTTCTGGACGCTTTGCAGCAGGTGTTGGGCCGGTAAAGCAGGAGGAAATGATGCCTGAAGAGAACAAGGTCCAGTGGGTGTACTCCTCGCGGAACAATCAGGAGCTTGAGGAGCGGTACGACCAGTGGGCGTCGGAGTACGAAGCCGACCTCACCAGAGACTTCGATTACCTGGGCCCCCCGAGAGCCGCCGAACTCCTGGCCCGCCACGCGCCCAAGGATTCCCGCATCCTGGACGCCGGGGCCGGCACGGGCCTGGTGGGCCAGATCCTGGCCGGACAGGGATACGGCAACCTGACAGCCATGGACCTTTCACAAGGCATGCTGGAGGAGTCCCGCAACAAGAACGTGTACCGGGAGCTTCACCAGATGGTGATGGGAGAGCCTTTGGACTTTCCCACCGGCGCCTTCGATGCCGTGATAAGCGTGGGGGTGCTGACTGTCGGGCACGCCCCGGCCGGCTCCCTGGACGAACTGGTGCGCGTGACCAGGCCGGGGGGACACATCGTCTTCACCCTGAGGCCCGACGTGTACGAGACCGGCGGTTTCAAAGAGAAGCACGCCGCGTTGGAGGCCGCAGGCAAATGGCAGCTTGTGGAGACCACCGAGCAGTTCCAAACCCTGCCCAAAGGCGAGCCCGACGTCTACCACCAGGTATGGGTCTACCGGGTCGGCTAGACCAGAGACCCGCCCGAGCGCCGGTTCTTTACGAGGGGTTTCAGGGGAACCCTTTCTTGCAAGCGCGATTGTATACTTGACGCACGGCCATATCTGTGTTACTCTTTAGGTATGGAGTCGTCAGTATCTTCCGGTGGGTCGTGTTCGTGGGCAATCTCTTTGGCATACTCAATGACCTCTTCCGGGAAGAGTTTGTGGATGGCTTCATCGGTGGTTAGCTCAATATCCGGTTTCTCATTCGGCTGTGTCATGGAGTCCTCCCGATGGTAGTCAAGAAGCGTAAACCTGAAACCAAATTCGAGATGAACCTAGTCCGGCTGATGGAACTGTTCCACAGCGAAGATGCTTGCCGCGCATACCTTGAGCATCTTCGCTGGCCCAACGGCGTTGCCTGTCTCCGCTGTGGTTCGGTGAGCATATCAAGAATCACCACCAGGAACCAACTCGATTGTAACGACTGCCGCCTCCGCTTCTCAATCACCACGGGGACCATCTTCCATGACACGCATTTGCCTCTGTGGAAATGGTTTTTGGCAGCCTACACCATTATCGAATCCAAGAAAGGCGTGTCGGCGAACCAAATCAAGCGCGAGTTGGGCGTCGCTTATAAGACAGCCTGGTATCTCTGCCACCGGATCAGGGCCGCTATGAGCGAGTCCAACCCCACCCGGCTCTCCGGCACCGTCGAAGTGGACGAGACCTGGGTAGGTGGCAAGGAGCATGGCAGGAAAGGGATGCGGGGCGGCAAGACCATCGTGGCAGGTGCTATCGAGCGTGGCGGGGACACTCGCATGATGGTAGTCAGCAACGTGACTCGCAAGACCCTTCACGGCTTCATCCGTGACCATACTGACCCCGAGACCCGACGCATTATGACTGATTCTTGGCCCGCCTACCTCGGGATTGCCGACGAAGATACGACCCATGAGACCGTCAACCACAACATCAAAGAATGGGTCCGTGGCGACGTGCACACCAACTCCATAGAGAACGTCTGGAGCCTCTTGAAACGGTCTATTATGGGTTCCTACCATAAGCTCTCTGCCAAACACCTTGACGCCTACTTGGACGAATTAGAGTGGCGGTTCAACAACCGAGACAACCCGTACCTTTTTCGAGATACTCTAGTCCGACTTCTTCAGTCGGAGCATCTTACGTACCATTCTCTTGTGATGTAGCCTCGGAGATTCTCAATGCCCTCAGCAGATACTCCGAGACAACCGTTGTGGCCCTTCTCACATACGATAGTCGCTCAAAGAAGCGATCTTCGTTAAAAAGAAATTCAAAAACCACTCGGTCGCGGAGATAAAAGATTGTAGCTGGCTCATCCTCTTTCTCTGGAATCGCGCCTAGCTCGATGTCAAAGTTTGCCAAATCAATACGTAAATCCTCGAAGATTTCTGCCGATACGTCTTCTGAAAGACTGCCTAACGCATTTATTTGGTTGTTTGAAAGTGTGTATCCCTCATAGATGGAGAGTCGGTCAGGGTCGATTTTCAGCCGTGTAACACTGACATTCCGACCGAGTGTATCGATGGCGCTCAAAGTAAAGAAGGAATCGGGGGTTGCACTCCTGGTTATTCGATACCCCGCCTTTAGAAGCCACCCCGAAATCGTGCTTTCTAATGCTTCTACTGAGACACCACTGGGGCTTGCTTTCTTGGACCGATCCTTTATGTGCAAGCTCAGACTTACTGCCGCGAGGGCCAATACGAAACTATAAAGGCCAAGTGGAATATATAAATAAACTGGTACAGATTGGAAATACGCAATCACATCGGCACCAGCACCGAAAGCAAATCCCAAGAGAACCCAAAGGATTTCTCGGGGGACATGCGTAATTGTGTCCTTTGTCCATTTCCACATGCCCCCATTCTACTCATGGGAGCACCGTGCGTCAAGGTGATAATCGCGCTTGCAAGAAAGGGTTCCCCTGACCGTTCCCAGAATCACCCTCCAGCCAAGAAACCCCTGATGACCTTTGCCAACTCGCCGGGCTTGTCGTAGCCGATATCATGGATCGTTTCGGGTATCCAGTGTACCCGGCAGCCCTTCACCGCCTCCGCCGCCGCACTCACCATCACCTGCCGCATCCGCGCGAAGTCGGAGCAGGCGCGGTCGGGCGTCGGCCCGGCGGGGACGATCAGAGTGGGGCAAGTTATTTTCGGCATGATGTTGGAGGGTGGGTGATCCCACATGGCCCGGATCACCTGGGAGTGATGGTCCGGGTGCAGGATATCGCGAATCTGACCGTCCCTGTCCTCGTACACCATCGTCTGGACGATGCGTTCCACCTCTTCACTCCAGCAGCCGGCAAGCTGGAACCGAAGCCGGTCGAGGAACTCCCGGCGGGTGCCGGAGACATCTCGAGGGCGGACCCGGTGGGAGAACCCCTCCCAGGTGGCTCCGGGGCTCAAATGGGGGTCCAGGAAGCCCCCGTCGATCATTACCAAGCCACTGACCCGCTCGGGGTGGTAGGCCGCCACCGCGATGGCCACGTGGCCGCCCCAGGAGTGTCCCATCACCACCGCCCGGTCCAACGCCAGCCGGTCCATCAGCCCGGCCACGTCCGAGGCCAGGGTGGGCCAGTCATACCCGCTGGGCGCCTGGGAGGTCTTACCGTGGCCCCGTTGGTCCGGCGCGATAATCCGGTAGCCGTCGCAAAGCAAGGGCGCAACCAGGTCGTACCAGTGGCCGCTGGAGGCCAGCCCATGCAGGGCGACGACGGGCGGGCCCTCCCCACCCCAGTCCAGGTAGCGGACCCGCAACTCCCCCACATCGGCCCAAGCTTCGATGGGCCGTTTCACCAGAGATTCAGGGGTGGTCAAATCAGAGTCTCTCCTTGTAGCAAGACAGCGCCCTCAACCCGGCCCAGATTCCACCGAACCACGAAATCACCTCCCGCCACAGGCAGAGGAGATGGCCTCGCCGCCAAATCCGGCGACGAGCAAGATCACGGTGCAGGCGGCGCAAGCGAAAATCCCCTCTTCGCCCCCCTTTCGCAAAGGGGGGCTGGGGGGATTTCATAGTCTCAAGGGAGCCGACCCCCGGGCCGTCAACGACGCTTGGCAGCGCCGGCCCGCTCCCGCTTCAGCAGGTCGGCCTTCACCGTCAAGCCTCCCGCGCCGTAGCCCCGCAGGTCGCCGTCGCTGGCGATGACCCGGTGGCAGGGTACGATCAGGACGAAGCGGTTTCGCGCCATCGACTGCCCGGCTGCCCGGACCGCCAGGGGACTGCCGGCCTCCGCCGCCAGCCAGGCGTAGCTCCTGGTCTCTCCGGCAGGTATCCGCCGGCAGGCGGCCCACGCCCTGCCGAAGAAGGGCGGGGCATCCGATAGGTCCAACTCGATTTCATCCAGCGCCCCGGCGTCCCCTTCCATGTATCTTTCCAGGCAGCTGAGAACCCCTTTGAAGCTGGAGGGGTCGTTGTCGGCCTCTTCCACGTCCGGCCCAAGCTCTTCCAGGGCTTCTTGCGGAGTTGGCTTCAGACTTAATCGGACCAGCCCTCTCTCACTACCGAGAAGAGCAACCCAGCCCACCGGTGATTGAATCATGTAGTAGCTGAACCGGCTCATGTGCCCCTCCTCCGGAAAACTCGCCACAATAGCGGCAAACGTACTCTCAGCCAGGCCTGGACCAACCGTTGGCGCTCCTCGCCGGCCAGTTCTTTAGCGCCATACCGGCTGTGCACGTATGCGCTTATCAACGCCGACACCTCCTCATCGTGGCCGGGCAAGGCGGCGCGCAGCCGCTCCCGGTACTGGTACGGCGTCTGGTAGGCCGCCGGACCGGCCGAGCCCAAGGCGCCCAGCAACGCCAGGCGGCGGTAGGCGGTCCGGGGGTCCTCGGAAGGAAGCATGTACCGCTTCCAGAAAAACCAAGAGGCGCCGGCCAGGAGAACAAGCACCCCAAGACCGGCAAGCAGCCAGACGGCCATGGCAACCAGCCTCGCCCTCAGCCCCGCATCTGGCACGAGCGGACCGCCAGGCGTAGGAAGGAATATCTCTTCGGGGCAGAATTCATCTTCCTCAAAGCAGTCATCAAACGTGGCCCCGTCCGGCCCGCTCGCGAAATCATCCAACGGTGCCTCGGAGCCGGGCTCAAAGGCCGGGGGAAGGTCCGCGCCAGGAGTCGGCTCGAAGGGTATCCACCCATACAGGGGAAAGTAAACCTCTACCCAGGCATGGCTGTGACTGTCGGTAATCACGTAAACGTCCTGGTCGGTCAGTTGGTCGCCAACCGTGTAGCCGGTGGCCAGGCGGGCCGGCACGTCCACCGAGCGTAGCAGCACGGTCATCGCCGAAGCGAAGTACTCGCTATAGCCCTTCTTGAGGGTAAATAGAAAGTGGTCCACACCGTCGCTGTCAAAGGGGGGCGGCGCCACGTTGAGGGTATAGGGGAAGGTGGCTAGATGGGCTTCGATGGCTTTCGCTTTGTCGTAGGGCGTAAGCGCCCCGGCGGTCAGTTGGGCTCCCAGGTCCCGAACCCGCTGAGGCAAGTCGGTGGGCAGCTCAGTGTACCTGACCAGCGCCCAGGTGGGGAAGTCAGTCCCGGCCCGCCGTAGCTGTAGGGGAGAGGCCCGGGATAGCGAGGAGGTCACCGTGTATGTTTCCCCGGCTTTGACTTTGCCGCTGGTGCTGCGCAGGGAGAGCACGTCGGCCTGCTCTGGAAGCAGCTCGGCCAGGGTGGCCCGCTGAACCACTCCCTGGCTTCGGGTTACTTCCAGCAACTGAAACTCGGGGGGCAGGCTGGCCGCCAATGCTGAGTCTCCCGCGCCCGATTGGCGGCTCATCCGGTAGAGCCCGTCGGCGGCGTCCGCCAGTCCCGAGGGAAGCGACTGGAACGCCTCTGGGTCGGCCAGGTCCAGGGTATAGGTGGGGGAATCGTAGGTCTCGACTTTCACCTCCCGGTCGGTTGACAGAGCCTGGCCGCCGGCGAAGAGGCTCCGGGTGGCGTAGTTGGGTGCCAACGAGTAGGTGACCTCGGTCCGGTTCCGATTGTGCCTGATGGCTGTGTAGCTGGGGACCCAGTCCATGGTTTGGAAAGTCGTATCCTGAGAAACCCACCCTTTGGAAGTATAGGTGCCGTAGGTCCGGGCCTTCCAGTACATCGGAGCCGGAGACGCGACCCGGAGCACCTCGGCGGTCGTGGGCTTGATGGTCCCCTGAAATGCCATCACGTCGCCCCAGATGCGATAACCCAGGGGACGTCGGGCCGGCAGGCCGGCGAACAGGCGGTTGAAATCGTCTTCCCAGATTTGTAGAGGCGACCGTAGCGTCTCGTAAACGTCGTGGGCCGGCTCCACGCTGCGGCCGACCGGGATCATGAAGAACGCCACGACCAGCACCACGGCAGCCAAAAGAAAGCTGTCGAACGCGGACAAAGCCCCCAGATGGCCGTCGAACGAGATGTTGCGGCGTTGCCACTCCTGCCTTCGGCGCACCGACTGCACCCTGGCCACCAGAAGCAGGGCGGTGAACAGGTAGAAGCCGAGGGTCCTGCTGGCGTCGGGCGGCAGGTAGGTCAGGTTGATAAGCAGGCAGGCGCCCCCCAATATGAACACGCCCCAAAAGTTGCGGTAGCGGGTAAAGAGCCAGAAGGCCAAATACCCAAGGAGCCAGGTGACAGCCGTCAAGCCAAAGGCGAAGGGCACCTGGTCAATGTTGATGCTGCCCTCTTTGGCCGCCCCATACCACAGGACCAGCCGGTCCCACAGCTCTCCGGCATCAGTCACGGCACCTTCTCCCCCTTGGAAGGAGGTCATCTGCCAGACCACCACCAGGAATCCTATCGCCAGGCCGACGGGAAAGACCAACGGGCCCCAGACTGGTAGGCGGGCGAGGGCCAGCCCCGTCACCATGGACAGGAGAAGGACAAAGGACAGACTTGGCGTCGGAGCCCACTCGGCCTGTGTCACGGACCCAATCACCACCATCAGGTTGGTGGCCAGCAGGAGCACCGACAGCCAGCCGTCGCTGGGGCGCAGAATCCTGGCGAACGACATCAATCCAACCGTCACGGACCCGGGGTCGAGACGGTCCCGGATGGAGGCGGCCGCAGGAAGCCCGCTCAGCGTCATGGGTTCTCAGCGCCGGCGGGGGGATTAGAGGCGGCGGTGGTCAAGTAGGAGTGCCGGGGTGCGGAGGAACGGAGGGCTTCATTCAGGGGCACACCCCGGTTCACCACGTAAGTGGGAAGGTCGTTCACCAAGAGGGCCCCCAGGACGGAATCGATACCGGGAGAATCGCCGAATCCTTGAGGATCGATCATGACCACGCTCACCGTCACCCCGCGCCGGCGCAAGGTGGCTAGGGCCGGTACCCACTCGGGGCGGGGTGACGGGCTGATGACCGTCATGGTGTTGAACCTGCTCAAGGAAGGCCGCAGCTCGTAGAGAAAACGCTCCAGAGGGGTGGCTCCCCGGGCCCGCACTACCGCCAGCGCCTCCATCAGTTTCCCCAGATACTCGGGGCTGCTGTTGGGCCGGAGAATAAGTCTGGGGTCAGCATTGGTGGCCAGCCCCATCGGCAATGAAAAGCCGGACAGGCGGCTGATCAGTGAAGCAGCGATGTTCACCGCCAGCTCTTCCGTGTTGTCCAGGCTTTCCGAGCCGCTCTGGACGTGGGCTGCCTCCTCCATATCCAGAACCACCCATGCTTCGGAAGACATGCCCATGTCGAACTCTTTGACCATCAGGTGGTTCATCCGGGCCGTGTAAGGCCAGTGGATGCGCCGCAAGCTGTCGCCGTGGCTGTAAGGGCGCACCGAGGCAACGTCGGTGGTGATCTGGTCCCAATGGCGTGTCGTGCGTCCTTCGCTGGGAAGGTTGGCAAAGCTGGGGTGCAGGTCCGGCAGCGGCTCCGCGGCGGGCAGCACCGTATAAGGCTGGGGCTTCAAGAATCGGCGCCGCAACCGGAACAAGCCGAAGGGATCCTGGCTGGTCACCATGACCTGGCCGGTCTGGTAGACGCCCCGGCGGCTCAGGTAGGTCTCGGTCTTCCAGGTGCGGCTCTGGTCCCGGACCATCGCCACCCCCCGTCCTGCCATGTGGCCCGGCAGGTCGGATATCTCCGCTACCTCCAGCCAGGACTTTGGGAGGCGGATTCGATTCAGGACTCGGATCCGGCCTTCCAGGTATCCACCGACCTGGCCCCGGGTGGCGAAACGGCTCAACTGGACGTCCAACCCCCGCAGGTTAAGCCAGGCCCAGGTCAAACCGACGGACAACAGAAGGAGCAGCACGTAGAGAAACCGGTAGAAGAACGTGAATCCGGTGCCGAAGGCGTAGAACGCTACAAAGCCCAACAGCAGGAGGATCCCGATGCTTCGCTTGCTCATTTGTTATCCCATTCCACCCAGTGGGCCCCGTTTCTTTGCCCATTTACCGGCGCGGAAGATATTTCAGAAACTGTCAGCCAGGACAATGCCCTGCAAGAGAAACGCCAGGGCTGCTGCCGCGGTCAGGTTCGAGCCGTCCACGCGACGCACTCGAGACCCCGGGAGAGCATCAACAGTGTCGATCTCCATGCCCCAAGCGCATTCCCATCACCAGGGAGAGGGTCCTCAAGGCACGAAAAGAAGGTCGCTCCCGGCACGGCCGCCTTTATCGGACCGCTCCCGGCACGGCCACATCGTCAAGCAGCTCCCCGACCACGTCCGTGGCGCGCATGCCGCGCATCCTCGCGGATGGGGATAATATGATCCGGTGGGCGATCACCGCAGGCGCCAACGCCTTGATGTCATCCGGGATGACGTAGTCGCGATCCTGCACCAGCGCCAGCCCTCGGGCCGCCCGAAACAGCCCCAGCGAGGCCCGAGGGGAGGCTCCCAAAGAGATGTCCTGATGCCGGCGGGTGGCCTCCACCAGGCCCACCACGTACTGCCGCACCAGCCGGTCCACATAGACCGATTTGGCAGCTTCCTGCAAGCTGACAACCTCTTCGGGCACCGCCACCGGCCCCAGGGAATCGATGGGGTGCTGCTGTTCCTGCTGCTCGATGATTGACATCTCTTCCGTGAAGTCGGGGTAGCCCAGACTGATCCGCAGCATGAACCGGTCCAATTGAGCTTCGGGCAGGGGAAACGTGCCTTCGTATTCGATCGGGTTCTGGGTAGCGAGGACAATGAAGGGGTGCTGGAGATGGTGGGTCACTCCATCCACGGTGACTTGTAGCTCCTCCATTGCCTCCAGCAAGGCCGATTGGGTTTTAGGTGTAGCCCGGTTGATTTCATCGGCCAGCACTACCTGAGACATGATTGGGCCCGGCCGGAAGTGGAATTCCCCGTTGCGCTGGTCGTATACCGATATGCCGGATACGTCGCTGGGCAGAAGATCGGGGGTGAACTGGATCCGTTTGAAGGAGCAGCCGACGGACGTTGACAGGCTCTTGGCCAGCATCGTCTTGCCGACTCCCGGTACGTCCTCCACCAGCATGTGGCCCCTACCGATAAGGGCGGCTAACGCCTGTTCGATGACCGGCGTCTTCCCAACGATCACCTTGGCCACATTGTCGACTATGCGCCGTGCCAATTCCGAGGGGGGTGCGACTTCCCGCAAGCAGGGCCTCCTTGCCGGGGATGCGGGCCGAAGGTTTGGGCCCGCAATTTTGAGTTTAACACAGGCAATGGATAATGACACGAACTCCCAGGCAAGGGGTGGGGGCCGGCGAGCAACCCAATGGCGCCGGTCTGCATCTAATCTTCAGGAGCCATCGTATTTCACATTACACCTTATAAAAACTCCTTGTTACAGGTTTTTCGTGCCCTTTACCCCTGGCGAGCAGCCGGCATGAGGCGCTCCCTGGAATGGCTAGCGGCCGGATTCCCCGTCGGCCCAGGTAGAATCAAAACGTGAAAGACAGAGGAAGTGCGGATGAAATTCGTTGCCAATATCAGACAACCAGCCGTCGCGCTGGCTGTCATCCTCGTGACCTTGCTGCTGGCCGCCGCCTGTGGCAGCGGTAATGGGGACTCGGACCAGCAATCGTCAGGCGCCGGTAACTCGTCGGGTCTAGGAGCGGCCTCGGCCGCCCCCGGCGGCCCGGCCGCATCGGCAACACCACCACCGGGTGGGGCGCGGCCTTCCCCGGAGAGCGCCTCCGCCACGTCGACTATTGCTACCGCGACTGTCGAGCCCACCCCCCAGCCCGGGGACTCGGGACAAAGCCGGCGGCCCACCGAGCCGCCCGCTCCGGCGGCCGTGGAGAACCCGGACGCAGAAACCGCAGGGCCCGGCGAGGCAGCGGCTCCAACGTCCACTCCCGTGCCGACGCCCAAACCGACAGCAGATCTTGGAACCGGAGGGGCGATCGGCGATAATGCCCCGGAGTTTCAGGCTATCGCCAACTGGATCAACTCCGAGCCTTTGACCATGGAAGGCCTCCGGGGCAACGTGGTTCTCATCGACTTCTGGACCTACACCTGCGTCAACTGCATCCGCACCTTGCCTTACCTGAAAGAGTGGCACGCCAAGTACGCCGGCCACGGACTGGTCATCGTGGGCGTACACTCACCCGAGTTCGAGTTCGAGAAGCAGACCGAGAACGTCGTGAGCAGCGTCGCAGGCTTCGCGCTGGAGTATCCCGTAGCTCAGGACAATGACTTCGGTACCTGGCGCGCCTACAACAACCGCTTCTGGCCCGCCAAGTACCTGGTGGACCAGGACGGAACCGTGCGCTACGTCCACTTCGGGGAGGGCGCCTACGACGAGACCGAGGAGCGTATCCGAAACCTGCTGGGAGAAGCCGGCGCCGATCTTTCAGACGTGGAGGTCAGCGACACTTCGGCACCGGAGACCGACCCTCGGGCGTTGTCCGGGGACCGGGCCAACGGGATTACGCGGGAGATATACGGCGGCTACCGGAGGAACGCCTCGTCCCAGGGGATATACGTAGCCGACCCCACCTACTATGACGGGCCGGAGCGGGTTGTTGAGTACCACGATAACGGCTTCCACCAGAACCAGTTCATTTACCTTCAAGGTCCCTGGTTCAACGGGGTCGAGGAGCTACGCCACGCCCGCCAGACCGAGGGATACGAAGACCACATCGCCCTCAAGTTCTTCGCCAACAGCGTTAACGCCGTAATCAGCTTCGACAACGGGGAGCCCTTCGACGTCAATGTGACTATCGATGGCCGCCCTCTCCTACCCGAGGAAGCCGGCGCCGATTTGCTCATCAGTGGTGGACGCAGTTTCTTCACCGTGGACCAGGCGCGCATGTACGAGGTTGTGGCACTGCCCGAATTTGGCGGCCACGAGCTGAAGCTGAGTTCCAACTCCCCCGACTTCGCCTTTTTCGCCTTTACTTTCGGTGCCTACACGGAGGGGCCGTGAACGCCGCGCAATCCGGGCTGGCTCGTCTGACAACCCGCCGGTTTCTTCCGGCCCTGGCCGCGCTCGTCGCGTCGGCCGCGGTGGCCTGCGGCAGCGCGGCCACGACCGCACCGGCGCCGACGCCGGTTCCTCCGGGTCCGGCCAGCGGAGAGATCAAGCCGATCCTGGCCACCACGGTGCTGCAGGTGGGCACCCAGCGAGTGGCCTTTCTCTTGGCCACCGCCGAGGCCCTCATCAAAGCGCCTGAGGCCATGGTGACCTCGGTGTTCCTGGGGACCGGTGAAGGAGCGGGTGAGCACCGGCGGGCCGCCTTCCACCTTTGGCCCTACGGCGTTCGCGGCGCCTACAGCACCGAGCTTACCTTCGACCGCCCCGGCACCTGGCGCCTTGATATCGCGGTGGATGATGAAGACGGCCCCGCCGAAACCCGACTGGCCATTGAGGTGGTTGAGAAATCGGGCATCCCCGAGATCGGCGCGATCCCACCGCTGAGCCCAAACAAGACGCTATTCACCGTTGGCCGCCTGGAAGAGTTGACCACCGACTACACACCGGACCCGGACCTTTACCAGCGCACCATCGCCGAAGCCGTAATTTCGGGCCGGCCCACCGTTATCGTATTCGCCACGCCGGCCTTCTGCACCAGCCCCACCTGCGGGCCCCAGGTCGATGCGGTTTCCGAGCTGAAAGAGAAGCACCAGGGCCAGGCCAATTTCATCCATGTGGAACTCTACGAGAACCCGGACGAGATTCAGGGAGACCTCGACAAGGGGAGGTTCTCAGACCTGGTCGACGAATGGGGCCTCAGCGCGATTCCCCACTGGTTCAACGAGTCATGGACCTTCGTGCTGGGCGCGGACGGCCGCATTTCCCAGCGCTTCGAGGGTTTCGCCACCGTGGACGAGATGGAGGAAGCCCTGGAGGCGGCCCTGGACTCAGCCACCTCTACCTGAGCTAGCCCGATTTCGTTCCCGGCCTCTTCGAGCCGAGCAGGTCCGAGTCGGGGGTGGCGGGCCTGATCCACAAGCCTTTCCACGCAATGGACCTGCCCCGACAGATCGCGATGCTGCTCGGTTGGCGGCCTTGATCCTCCACTGAACGCTGGAGCGAATGGGGACGCCTGCTCGCCGGCCTCACTATTGAAAATTGCCTGAAATCATAACCGCGACAAGCGGTCTCACCGCGGGCTCACCATTCAAGCTCAACCCCTTGCGGAAAGCCGGCCTCCGGGGCCGGAGGGGCTGGCCTAGGCCTCGAAGGAATTACGCATCCGGTAGAGGGTCAGTTCGGGCTCGATGGGAGCAACGGCCATGTACTCCGCCTCCTGAATCTTGGCCACGATGAACCACGGCCCCTCTTCTTCGAGGGCGGTGCGAAATACCGACTCCAACTCCTCCAGGTCGGAAACGCTGGCGGTGCGCCGTATACCGCAGCTTTGGGCAACCTGGGCGAGATCGGTGCCCAGGGCCGTGTGGCTGACCTGGTGTCCCGTCTGGGCCCACTGCTCGTTGTCCCACACCACTACCACCAGGTTCTTGGGCGCCTCCCGCCCAATGGTGGCGATGCCGCCCAGATTCATCAGCAGCGACCCGTCCCCGTCCAGCGATACAATCTTCTCGGCGGTGGACAGCGCCATGCCCAGGGCGATGGAGGAGCACAAGCCCATGCTGCCGTAGGTGTAGAAGTTGCGGTCCCGGTGGCCGGCGTGCCTCAACTCGTCGGAGGTCGGCCCCAGATTGCCGACGATGGGGCTGTTTCCGGCATGCCGTAGAATCAGCTGGGTGGCTTCGAACCTAAGCAATCTTACCTCCGTGGAGCAGCTGGGTCATGCAGATGGCCACCGGCTGTCGGCCCGCGTGGCACAACTTGAGTGCTCCGTCCAGCAACCGGTCCATCTTATGTTCGTCTTCCAAGGTGAAGTGGACCAGGCCCAACAAGTCCAGAATCGGCCGGGTGGTGCGGCCCATGGCCACCTGGGCGATGTTGAACTCGCCGACGCCGCCTCGAAGGTTGATGAAGAGGGGAATGGGCGTCCGGCAAGGGATGCACAAGCTGGCCAGGGCGTTGACACAGTTGCCGAACCCGCTGGATTGCATGAACACCGCGGAGTTGCGCCCAACCGCGTAGGCGCCGACCGCGATGCCGATAGCCTCCTCTTCCCGGGTGGCCGACACCAGGTGAAAGAACGGGTCCGCTTCTATCAAGCTGGTTACCTGGTGGATGGAGATGTCCGGCACGTAGACGATCATGGAAGTGTCCCAGTCTTTCAATGCCTTCACAATGGTTTCAGCCCAGTTCATCGCTAAGATCCCACCTCCGGCCGAAGACGGACGCCCGGGAAACCCAGGCCTCCGCTTCAGGTACTTTCCAAGTTTTCAGCGGACCCCAGTCCAAGCTTGGAACCTGCACTGAATTCGCCGAAATGGCATGCGGATCATTCTCGCTGGGGGTGAGCCGTCGAACCACGACGCAGGCTCGGAACGGCATCGCCCCGGCAACAAAACCAAGCACCTTTTGCCGGTTCCGCTGCGAGACGGCTAAACGATAGCAGCGCGGTCAATGAATGTCAAAGGCGCCGGGCGGGCCGGCCGCCAAGGTGGTGGGACATCATTCTCGCTGCGCCGGCGCGGCCCGATGTGAAGTGGGCCTTGTGGCTGCGGCAGGGTGGTTGACTGTGCCCGGAGGCGCTACTACAATGCCACTAAGGCCAAGTTGCGCCCTGAGCAAACGCACTCCACATTATCTTGGGAATCCGGGCCGGTTGGCACCGCCGTGACGCCGTCCAGAGCGGCGGGTTTAGAAAGAAAGAAAGGCCGAAAGTAGGAGTGGTCATGGTTCAGATCGATGAGGTGGACTGCGCAACCTGTCCAGACTTTACCTGTCGCCTGGGGTTTCGCGACCTGGGCCCAGACAACTGCCCGATGAAAGGTGACTTTCCCACACCCCAGGAGCTGTTTGGGGACCGGGAGGACCTTCTGGCCACGGCGCGAAGCGCGGCAATAATTGAGGGGAAGGGTTACCGAAAGTGGACCCGGTCCAGAGAGATTATCGAGCTGGCCCAGCGTTTGGGGGTATCGAAGGTGGGGCTGGCAGCGTGCAAAACCATGAAGCTGGAGATGGGCATCTACGCCGGCTGGCTCGAGGACAGTGGGTTCGAGGTGGTGCGGGGCCGGGACTCCGTGACCGACGGCCAGTGCGGACCCCGGGAGCAGGCTACTTTCCTCAACTCCGCTGAAACGGGCCTCAACGTGGTGATGGGTATGTGCGTCGGGCATGACTCCCTGTTCATGCACACTTCGCGGGCCCTGGTCACACCGTTGGTCTCTCAGGACTCCTTCTTGCGCCACAATCCGGTGGCCGCTCTTCATACTTCCCGCACCTATTTCGATGGTCCCTTGCACCACGCTCACAAGCAGGCCTACGCGTCCCCGGTGGTCGAGCCGGGGACCTTGCAGGAGGCCGCCAAGGACCCCTTCGGCCCTGCGGCGGACCGTTTGGAGCAGCTTGCCGACCAGGTGGTCCAGGACGGCGACGGCCGGTGGTGCCGGGTGGAGGAGCTGTTGGAGTTCGCCGGCCGGGCCGGAGCACAGACCCTGGGATTGATTTTCTGTTCGGGCTTTCGGGAGGAAGCGAAGGTGCTCAATCGCCTGCTGGGGATCAACGGTTTCAAGGTTCATTCCATCCAGTGCAAGGCCGGCGCCGTTCCCAAGGAGGAGATGGGCATGCTGGACTCCCAGAAGGTGCGGCCCGGCAATAAGGAAATGATGTGCAATCCCCTGGCCCAGGCGGTGGTCCTCAACCGGATCGGCCCGGACCTCAACATCCTCTTGGGCCAGTGCGCGGGCCACGACGCCGGCTCCATCGCCACCACCGAAGCCTTCGCCGTCTCCCTGGCGGTCAAGGACCGGGTCCTGGCCCACAACACCGTGGTGGAGCTTTACCGGGGCGCCCTTCTGGACCGGGCATCGGCTTGATGCTGCCCGCCATCGACCGGGTGCCGCGCCCGGATGGTGCCAATGGCACACAGGCGGGCTCCCGGCGCCTCGGCCTTTTCCAGACTGGTCCGTTCTTCTCCGGGGATCGACCCGCCCACCGGCCTACCCACCGCCTCATGCCGCAACCTCCGATCAATATTCTCAGAACCGACACCAATTGGAGCGGGGTTGCCGATGGCGCTTGACTTTCTTGAGGGTGTTAAGGTCCTGGACTTGGGGCAGGGAATCAGCGGGCCTTTTTGCGCAAGGCTGCTCGCCGACCTGGGCGCCAGGGTAGTCAAGGTGGAACCGCCGGCCGGAGACCCGTCCCGCAGCATGGGGCCGTTCCCCGACGACCTGCCCGACCCCGAAAAAAGCGGCGCATTTCTATCCCTGAACACCAACAAGCTGGGGATCACCCTCAACGTGGAAACCGCCGGCGGCCGGGAGCTTCTGCTGCAGCTGGTGGATGGCGCCGACCTGCTGATCGAAAACTACCCACCCACTTACCTGCCGGGGGTCGGCCTGGATTTTGCCACCCTCCACGCCCGGAACCCCGGGCTGGTGATGACCTCCATCACACCCTTCGGGATGACGGGTCCCTGGGCCAACTACCAGGCCGATAATCTGATCATATGCAACGTCAGCGGACACTCACGCGAGCACCCCGGCCCGGTGCAAGACCTGGAATCGCAGCCGCCCCTGCAACTGGCGGCCCACCAGGCTGATTTTGTCGCCGGCCTGGCCGGAGCCACCGCCACGATGCTGGCCTTCAACCGGCGCCGCCATGACGGAGTGGGCAGCCACGTAGACGTGTCCGGGATGGAGGCATTGGCCCTGCTGCCTCAGACCACCCTGGCCCAATTCGCCCTGGGAGAGGAAGCCCGAGGCCTCAACCGGAGTGAGCCGACCCACCTGGCCCTGCTGGCCCTGCTTCCATGCCGGGACGGTTACGTAGGCGTTTCCCCCCGCCAGCAGGACCAATGGGAGCGGTTCGTGAACCTCATGGGTGACCCTGAATGGGCGACAGACCCCAAATTTGCCACCCGGGACTCCCGTTTGGCCAACTGGAGCGAGCTGGAGCCGCGGTTGATCGCCTGGTCATCGGGTTTCAAGAAGGAAGATGTGTACCGTCAGGCCCAGGCCCACCACGTCCCTTCCTTCCCATTGAATACAGCCGCCGACCTGTTCGAGTCGGCCCAGTTCCAAGCGCGGGAGTTCTTTCACGAGGTAAAGCACCCCGCGGCCGGTGTGCAGCGTTACCCCGGCGTCCCCATTCGGCTGGCGTCCGGCAAGAAGGTAGAGTTGACTCCCGCCCCTCTGTTGAGCCAGGACAACCAGGCCATCCTGGGAGACGGCGGCCTGGGATTGACCGGTGAAGAAATAGCTGCGCTGCGCGTGTCGGGCATAATCTGAGCGAATGCGAAGGGGGTGAGATCTTTGAAGATCGACCCAAAAAATTTCGAAGGATTCAACCGCGTGCTCACCGGGGTGGTGGTCCCTCGTCCCATCGCCTTCGTCTCCACCATATCCGCCGACGGGTTCATCAACGTGGCGCCTTACTCCTTTTTCAACGTGATGGCCTACAACCCGGCGACCGTGGTCTT